>NZ_JAAKEE010000002.1:0-134167 GCF_011038995.1 Adlercreutzia sp. ZJ242 | reverse complement strand
CCGTTTTTCCTCTTCTGCTTTTTGACGAACAATTCTTCTCCTGACCTGCGGATACCCCTTTTCTCATTATACCATACCAATAACAATCCCTAACGCAGATAGTCATAAATTTTTGACAAAAATAAAGACCTGGAACGGCCTTTGACCAGGGAATATGTAAAAACGGATCAACTAATCAGCTGCAAAACTCGGGAGGGGAGCTCGGTCATTGTCTGGCATGTGCGTAGCTCGAAATCCGACTTCTCAACTCTCTCGTCGCGCTAGGGAAGCGCGCCATGCTGATGAGCGCTGTCGGATTGTCTCATAATGCCGCGAGTTGGCGGATGTGGCTCAAGCTGCGCGTGGAGCGGGCAGGTTGACCTTTCCCTCATGTTGGCTGTCCCCTTTTTCGGCGGGGCGGGGGCTATCGTGCGCTTGATGTCATAGAATGGCATGGTGCAAGGTGCGACGTTGGCATGGAGGTAGTCTGCCATGGGTTTTTTCGACAAGATCAGCGAGGGGCTCTCGCGCTCCCGTGACAAGTTCAAGGAGTCGATGAACGTCCTGCTCGACCGCGGGCCGAACCTCGACGAGGAGTTCTGGGAGACGCTCGAGGAGACGCTCATCCTCTCCGACATCGGCGGCGCGGCGGCCTTCGACATCGTTGAGCGGCTGCGCGACCAGGCCACGCGGCTCGCGCTGCCCGACGCCTACGCGGTGCTCGACCTCCTGAACGACCAGATCAGCGCCACGTTCACGCCTGGCGGCGACGAGATCCTCGGCGGCGGCCCCGCGCTTCTGCTGTTCGTGGGCATCAACGGCACGGGTAAGACCACCACGGTGGGCAAGATCGCCAAGGAGCAGACCGACGCGGGCCGCTCCGTCATCCTGGGCTCGGCCGACACGTTCCGCGCCGCGGCCATCGAGCAACTCGAGGTGTGGGCGCGCCGCGCGGGCGTGGAGATGGTCACGCGCGAGCGCGGGAGCGACCCGGCGAGCGTGTGCTACGACACCATAGAGCGCGCCGAGGCCGCCGGCTCCGACCTCGTGCTCATCGACACGGCGGGCCGCCTGCACACCTCGGCCGACCTCATGCGCGAGCTCGAGAAGGTGGTGAACGTGGTGCGCAAGCGCTCCGAGCTGCCGGTGTACACGGTGCTCGTGATCGACGCCACCACGGGCCAGAACGGCCTGCAGCAGGCGCGCGAGTTCAACCGCGCGCTCGACCTCGACGCGCTCATCGTCACCAAGCTCGACGGCACGGCGAAGGGCGGCATCGCGCTCGCCGTGAGCCACGAGCTCGAGCTGCCCATCATCAAGATCGGCGTGGGCGAGGGGATCGACGACCTTCGCGACTTCGACGCGCACGCGTTCTCGAGCGCGCTCATCGGCGACTTCGACGAGCGCTACGAGGAGGACGCCGAGCACGTCGGCGAGAACGCCAAGCAGGCGGCCATGACCGCCGGTGAGCGCCGCCGCGACGTGCTCGAGGGCGCGCCTGCGACGGCGGAGGCGACTGGGGAGCCTGCCGAGGCCGGGTCCGAAGCCGAGGAGCGCGAGGCCGAGGTCGAGGCTGCGGAAACGGCTGCGGAAGCGAAGCGTGCGGAAGCTGCGGAAACGGCTGCGGAAGAGGCTGGGCCCGAGGCTGCCGGCGCCCTCGAGCCTGAGCTCGAACCCGAACCCGAACCTGAACTTGAACCCGCGCCGGCAGAGCCCGGATTCGATCCCGACGACGCCGGCTTCACCGACGAGGAGCTGGCCGAGCTCGCCCTGGCAGCCGCCGACTCGGATGCCGAAGACGGCGCGGCCGCAGCCGTCGAGGGCAAAGCGGAAGAGGCGGAAGGGGAGCCCGCCGCCGACGAGCCCGCGCCCGCTGAGCAGCCGCGCAAGAAGCACTTCTGGGAGAGGTGGTTCTAGCCATGGAGGTGCGCGCCTACACGCCCGCCGACCTGGCGGCCATGATCCCCATCTGGAACGAGGTCGTGCGCGACGGCCGGGCCTTCCCGCAGCTCGACGAGCTGGACGAAGAGACCGGCGCGGCGTTCTTCGCCGCGCAGTCCTACGCGGCGGTGGCCGTTGACGAGGGGCGCGTCATCGGCCTGGCCATCCTGCATCCCAACAACGTGGGGCGCTGCTCCCACGTGGCGAACGCGAGCTTTGCGGTGAGCAGCGCGGCGCGCGGCAGGGGAGCGGGCCGCGCGCTCGTGGCCGACGCGCTCGCGCACCTCGTCCCCTGCGGCTTCCGCGGCCTGCAGTTCAACGCGGTGGTGGCGAGCAACGCGCGCGCCATCCGCCTTTACGAGAGCCTTGGATTCACCCGTGTCGGCACCATCCCCGGGGGCTTCCTCAACAAAGAGGGCGCCTACGAGGACATGCACATCTTCTACCACGAGGCCGCGGGCGTACCCTGCGCCTCACGCGACCGCGAGGAGGGCTGAGCCATGATCTCGGCAAGCGACGCCATCGACCGCCTGAGGCGGGGCAACCACGACTTCCTGACGCTGCGCCAGCACAAGCTCGACACGTCGCTTGAGCGCATCACGGAGCTCTACGAGTACGGGCAGAGCCCGTACGCCATCGTGCTCACCTGCTCGGACTCGCGCGTGGTGCCCGAGCACATGTTCATGGCGAGCCTCGGCGACCTGTTCACCATCCGCGTGGCGGGCAACGTGGTGGGCCCCTCCGAGCTGGCGAGCGCGGTGTACGCGTGCGATCACCTGCACGTGAAGCTCCTGCTCGTGCTCGGCCACACGCGCTGCGGCGCGGTGTCCGCGGCGCTGGAGGGCGGCTGCGCCGGCGCGGTGACGGCGATCACCGACAAGATCACCCAGGCCATCGGCGATGTGACCGACCCCTACGAGGCCGTCGTGCGCAACGTGCGCGCGAGCATGGCGGCGCTTGGGTCCGACGAGGAGCTCTCCCGCCTCGCCGCGCATGACGGGCTCGAGATACGCGGCGCCGTCTACCACACCCACTCGGGCGAGGTTGACTTCCTCGGCTAGCGCAGACCCGCCCCGGCTCGGGCTTGCGCGCGCCTCTGGCCTGCGCTCACGCGCCCGCCCTGGACCGCCCGTCCCAGACCCGCTCGCCCCGAGCCTGCCCGTTCTCACCCGCTCGCCTGCGTCTCTGGCGCGCGCCGTAGAATCGTACTATAATGCAACATTGAGGAGAAGCACGCGACGAATCGGAGGTCATATCATGGCTAAGGAGAACAGCGTCATCGACTGGGAGGCATACGGCGTGCTGCTCAAGGCGTCGCGCCTGGCGAACGGCTACTCGCGCGGGCTGTCGCTCGTGAAGGCGGTGGAGGAGAAGACGGGCATGCGCATCTCGGAGCGCACCGTCTACGCGCTCGAGGACGCCTCGCGCGCGCCGTCGGCCGACATCTTCATCGCGTTGCAGCAGGTGCTGCCCGAGCTGCAGGACCCCGAGTTTCTGCGCCCCGTCTTCCGCAACAGCAACGTGAAGGTGGCCATCGTGAGCCTGTAGGCGGGCGCCTGGGGTATAATCGTCCGGTTAACCGTGACATGCAAGCTCGTTTCAACAGGAGCAGAACACTATGCTTGAGAACCTCTCCGAGCGCCTCCAGGGCATCTTCTCGGGTCTGAAGTCGAAGGGCCGCCTCACCGAGGAGGACATCAACGCCGCCATGCGCGAGATTCGCCTCGCGCTTCTTGAAGCTGACGTTAACTTCAAAGTAGTCAAGGCGTTCGTCGCGCGCACGAAGGAGCGCTGCCTCGCCGCCGAGGTGCTCGACTCGCTCACCCCGGCGCAGAACGTGATCAAGGTGGTGCTCGACGAGCTCACCGAGCTTCTGGGCCGCACGGACTCGAAGCTCGTCATGGGCAGCCGCATCCCCAACGTCATCATGCTCGTGGGCCTGCAGGGCTCGGGCAAGACCACCGCGGCCGCCAAGCTCGCCTACCGCCTGAAGCAGGAGAACCACGCGCCCCTGCTCGTGGCCTGCGACGTGTACCGCCCCGCCGCAGCCGACCAGCTGGCAACGCTCGCCGGCGAGATCGGCGTGCGCGTGTACCGCGGCGACGGCGTGGACCCGGTGCGCATCGCGCAGGAGGGCGTGCGGGACGCCATCGACTCGCTGCGCGACGTGGTCATCATCGACACGGCGGGCCGCCTGCACGTCGACGAGGACATGATGGTCGAGGCCGAGGCCATCCGCGACGCCGTCAAGCCCGACCAGATCCTCATGGTGGTCGACGCCATGACCGGCCAGGACGTGGTGAACGTGGTCGAGGCGTTCGCGAGCCGCGTGGACTTCGACGGCGTCATCATGTCGAAGATGGACGGCGACGCCCGCGGCGGCGGCGCGCTGTCCATCCGCGAGGTCACGGGCAAGCCCATCAAGTTCATCTCCTCGGGCGAGAAGCCCGACTCGCTCGAGGTGTTCCACCCCGACCGCATGGCCAAGCGCATCCTCGGCATGGGCGACGTGGTGTCGCTCATCGAGAGCGCCGTGAAGGTGCAGCAGGAGGAGGCCGAGGCCGTCGAGGCTGAGCGCATGGCGAAGGGCCAGCTCACGCTCGACGACTTCATCACCATGAACCGCCAGGTGCACAAGATGGGCGGCATCGCGAAGCTCATCAGCGCGCTGCCCGGCGGAGACAAGGCGCTCGGGAGCGGGCAGGTGGACGAGGGGGCGCTCGACGCCATGGAGGTCATCATCAACTCCATGACGAAGGAGGAGCGCGCCAAGCCCGAGGTCCTCAACGGCAGCCGCCGCGCGCGCATCGCGAAGGGCGCGGGCGTCACGGTGACCGACGTGAACCAGCTCATCAAGAAGTTCAACGAGACCAAGAAGATGATGAAGAAGATGATGGGCACCGTCGAGCAGCAGCAGAAGCGCAAGGGCAAGCGCGGCAAGTCGCGCCGCGGCCGCGCGCTTCCCGGCATGGGCGGCATGTCGATGGGGGATCTGAAGAAGCTGCAGCAGATGATGGATCAATAGAGGGTTCCGTCTGCCCTGGCGGGACAGACGGAACTGCTCGACGCTGCGAAGCGCCACAACATAACCTGCGGCCTATTATGTGAATGAATCCCCTTGCAAAACGCTGAGGGGAGCCGTAAAATAAACAACTGCTGTTTTCGCTGTGCTGCGTGAGCAGTGCATGCCTATATCGAATGAGAGTATTTTTTAGAAGGAGTCACACTTCATGGCTGTTAAGATTCGCCTCGCTCGCCATGGCGCCAAGAAGCGCCCGTACTACCGCATCGTCGTCGCCGACTCACGCGCCCCGCGCGACGGCAAGTTCATCGACGAGGTTGGCCGCTACAACCCGCTGACCGAGCCTGCCACGGTGAAGTTCGACATGGAGAAGGTTGAGAAGTGGATCGCCAACGGCGCTCAGCCCACCGACACCGTCGCTCGTCTGCTCAAGGGCGCGCGCGAGGACGCGTAAGCCATGTCTGAGCTGACGGAGGATCTCGCGGGCTTGGTGGACGTGGTCGTCCGCCCCTTGATCGAGTTCGAGGAGGACCTCGAGATCACTGCCGACGAGGCCGAGGACGGCGCCGTCATCGTTGAGATTCGCGTCAACGAGGAGGACGCCGGCAAGGTCATCGGCCGCCAGGGCCGCGTCATCAAGGCCATTCGCACGCTCGCCCGCGCTGCCGCGTCGCGCTCGGGCGTTCCCGTCGAAGTGGAGCTCATCGACTAGATGCGCAGCTGGATTGATGTCGCCACGTTGGCGCATACGAAAAACCTGAACGGAGGGCTCGTCGCACGTGCTGCGTCGGGCCTTCCTCTTTTGCTGTCCGAGGGCGTGCGCGTCGCCTTGGTGCCGCCGGTCCTCGACGCCCCGCGTGACGTGACCGTCGCGCGTGTCGTGCCGCGATCCGAGGATGAGGCGCTCGTGTTCTTCGAGGAGGTCGAGACCGCCGACGTGGCCGAGCTGCTCGTGGGCTGCCACTGCCTCATGCGCCGCGACGAGGTCGACCTCTCTTCGTCCGACGTTGCGTCCGACCTGCCCTCGTGGGAGGGGTGGAGCGTGCATGACGTGCGCGCGGGGCACGTGGGCGAGGTCGAGGCCGTGGAGGACCGCCCGCTGCAGCCCCTGCTCGTGGTGGCGCGGCCGGACGGCTCGCCCGCGCTCATCCCGCTCGTGGAGGAGTTCGTCGTGAGCATCGACGAGGACGCGCGCCGCATCGAGCTCGACTGCCCGGCCGGCCTGCTCGACCTGTGAGGAGCCGCCCGTGATCATCGAGACGCTCTCCACGTTCCCCCGCATGTACGACTCGGTCATGGGGTCGTCGATGATGAAGCGCGCCCAGGACAAGGGGATCATTTCGTTTCACGCGCATGACCTGCGCGACTGGACCCACGATCGGCATCGCACCACCGACGACGACCCCTACGGCGGCGGCGCCGGCCTCGTGATGAAGTGCGAGCCCCTCTTCGAAGCCTACGAGGACATCGTCGGCGCTCCCGCTCCTGTTCCCTCCGCCCTGCTCCACGGGCAGGGGAATGCTCAGTCGCTCAGACAGTCCTGCTCGCACGAAAGCGCCGGCGAATATGCCGGGGACGCATTTGCCGTGAGCGAGGAAGGCGCGCCCAGGGGTGCTCACCAAGCGAGTTCCGCACGAGCCGAAATGCCCGGCGGGCATTTCGCGCGAGCAGGACTGTCCGAGCGACTGAGCTCCCCTGGGCGCGCCGACGTCCCCGAGCACGAGGGCGCTCTCGAGCACGGCGCTCCCGCCCCCACGGTCATCTTCCTCGCCCCGCAGGGCCGCCGCTTCGACGACGTGTACGCCTCCGAGCTGGCGCGGCGCGAGCGGCTGCTGTTCGTCTGCGGGCACTACGAGGGCATCGACGAGCGGGCCTACGCCCTCGCCGACGAGGTCATATCGCTCGGCGACTACGTGCTCACCTCCGGCGAGCTCGCCTCCATGGTGGTGATCGACGCGGTGGTGCGCAAGCTGCCCGGCGTGCTCGGCGCCCCCGACGGCCCCGTCGACGAGTCGTTCACGAGCGGGCTTCTGGAGTACCCCCAGTACACGCGCCCGGCGAGCTTCCGCGGCCAGGAGGTGCCGGCGGTGCTCTTGTCGGGGGACCACGGCGCGGTGGCGCGCTGGCGGCGGAACATGAGCCTCGAGCGCACGGCGCGGTGGCGCCCCGACCTGCTCGAGGCGTTCGAGCGCGCGGGCAACCTCACGCCCGCTGATCGGGAATTTCTGGAGACTTTAGCGGGTGAGCAGGGGAGTTAGGCCCGAAGCGCTATCATAAGCGATTACCGCAACCTGTCGACTTCACGCGTTTGCGCCTGTGGCGCGGCGCGTTTTTCTGAAAGGGGACCTTGAGGCCACATGTACTCCGGTCAACACGCTGACGCGCGCAAGCCGAGCATCGGACGCAAGCTCGCGTCCCTGCTGGGCATGGTCGTTCTGATCGTCGCGTTGTCGTGGGGCCTGCGCACCTTCGTGTTCCAAGCCTACGAGATCCCGTCGGGCTCCATGGAGGAGACCATCATGACCGGCGACATGGTGTTCTCCGAGAAGGTCAGCTACTACCTCGGCGAGCCCGAGCGCGGCGACATCGTCACCTTCGCCGACCCCGAGATCCCCTCGCGCATCCTCATCAAGCGCGTGATCGCCACCGAGGGCGAGACGGTCGAGCTCATCGACGGGCGCGTGGTGATCGACGGCGTGGCGCTCGTGGAGCCCTACACGCGCAACCTCCCCTCCTACCCGCTCACCCCGGCCTACGGCGAGGACATCAGCTACCCCTACACCGTCGGGGAGGGCGAGCTGTGGGTCATGGGCGACAACCGCACGAACTCGCAGGACTCGCGTTACTTCGGCGCGATCGACGCTTCCACGGTCACCGGCAAGGCGGTGCTCACGTACTGGCCGCTTGACCGGTTCGGCCTGCTCTCGTCCGAGGGCTGACGCAAGTAAACAGGCGCGGCCACTGCGCGCGAAGTGGCACACGTGACATATTCGAGGAGAGCCATGTCAACGGAAACAACGGGCGGAGCCGGCGCAGCCGCGCAGGGCATGCCGCCGACGTTCCAGGACGTCATCATGAACCTGCAGCGCTACTGGGCCGACCAGGGCTGCGTCGTGCTGCAGCCCTACGACAACGAGGTGGGCGCGGGCACGTTCCACACCGCCACCACCCTGCGCTCGCTCGGCCCGGGCACGTGGCGCACCGCCTACGTGCAGCCGTCGCGCCGCCCCACCGACGGCCGCTACGGCGAGAACCCCAACCGCCTGCAGCACTACTACCAGTTCCAGGTCATCATGAAGCCCTCGCCCGACAACGTGCAGGAGCTCTACCTCAACTCGCTGCGCGCCATCGGCATCAACGTCGAGGAGCATGACGTGCGCTTCGTCGAGGACGACTGGGAGAGCCCGACGCTCGGCGCCTGGGGACTCGGCTGGGAGGTCTGGATCGACGGCATGGAGTGCACGCAGTTCACCTACTTCCAGCAGGTGGGCGGCTTCGAGTGCAGGCCCGTGCCCGCTGAGATCACCTACGGCCTGGAGCGCCTGACCATGTACATCCAGGGCGTCGACTCGGTGTACGACATCGTGTGGAGCCGCGGCGACGACGGCACCGTGTTCACCTACGGCGACGTGTTCCTCGAGAACGAGCGCGAGTTCTCGGCCTACAACTTCGAGGTGGCCGACACGGAGCTGCTCTTCGGCGAGTTCGACCGCTACGAGGCGGAGTGCAACCGCGTGCTCGAGCAGGGCCTGCCGCTCCCGGCCTACGACTACGTGCTCAAGTGCAGCCACGCGTTCAACCTGCTCGACGCCCGCGGCGTCATCTCGGCGACCGAGCGCATGGGCTACATCCTGCGCGTGCGCACCATCGCGAAGGCGTGCTGCGCGAGCTACCTGGAGCACGTGGCGGGCGTGGCGCCGGCTGCCGAAGACGAGAAGGAGGCATAGGGGAGATGGCGAACAAGACGCTTGCTTTCGAGATCGGCACCGAGGAGCTGCCGGCGTTTGACCTGCATGCGGTCACGGGGAAGCTCGAGGGCCTCTTCCGCGCCGCGTTCGACGCCGAGGGCATCCCGGTAGGCGCGGTCGAGGCGTACACCACGCCGCGGCGCCTCGCGGTGGTGGCGCACGACGTGCCCGCGCGCACTGAGGCCACGGAGGAGGTGTTCCGCGGCCCCGCGGCGAAGATCGCGTTCGACGCGGAGGGCAACCCCACCAAGGCCGCCCTCGGGTTCGCGCGCGGCAAGGGCGTCGACGCGTCGAGCCTCGAGCTGCGCGACGAGAACGGCACCCAGTACGTGTACGCCGTGAGGCGCACGCCTGAGCGCGACGTGGTCGAGCTGCTCCCGGCGGTGCTCGAGGGCGTGATCGGCGCCGTCTCGTGGCCCAAGACCCAGCGCTGGGGGAGCCGCTCCGAGCAGTTCAGCCGCCCGGTGCGCTGGCTTCTGGCGCTGTTCGGCGAGGACGTGGTGCCGGTCGCGTGGGCGGGCCTCGCGGCCGACCGCCTGACGCGCGGCCACCGCTTCCTGGCCCCCGGCCCGCATGCGGTCGCGTGTGCCGAGGAGTACGTCGACGTGCTGCGCGGCGCCTTCGTGGTGCCGAGCGAGGCCGAGCGCGAGGCCATCATCCGCGAGCAGGTGCGCGCCGCCGAGGAGGCGACCGGCCTGGTCGCCGAGCTTCCGGCCAAGATCATGGAGGAGGTCGTGAACCTCGCCGAGTACCCCACCGTCATGGTCGGCACCTTCGACGAGCTGTTCCTGGCCGTGCCCAAGGAGATCACCGTCGACGCCATGCTCGTGCACCAGCGCTACTTCCCGCTGTTCAACGCCGACGGCACGCTCGCCAACAAGTTCCTCATCACGTCCAACGGCGACCCGGCCTTCGAGGCCAACATCGTCGACGGCAACGAGCGCGTGGTGGCCGCCCGCCTCTACGACGCGAAGTTCTTCTACGACGAGGACTGCAAGCGCCCGCTCGCCGACTACGTGGAGCGCCTCGACGAGGTGGTGTTCCAGGAGAGCCTCGGCACCATGCGCGCGAAGGCCGACCGCATCGTGCGCGTGGCCACGCACCTCGCCGCCGACGCGCAGCTTCCTGCCGCCGACGCCGCCGACGCGGCGCGCGCGGCGCTCCTCTGCAAGGCCGACCTGGTCACGGGCGCGGTGGTGGAGTTCACCAGCGTGCAGGGCGTCATGGGCTACTACTACGCGCTCGCCTCGGGCGAGGGCGAGCAGGTGGCGCGCGCCATCGGCGACCACTACCGCCCGCGCTTCTCGGGCGACGAGCCGCCCGCGTCGCTGGTGGGCAAGGTGGTGGCCACGGCTGACAAGCTCGACACCATCTGCGGCCTGTTCGCCGCAGGCCAGGGCCCCACGGGCTCGTCCGACCCGTTCGCCCTGCGCCGCAGCGCGCTCGGCATCATGACCATGCTGCTCGCCGAGGAGGGCGCGCTCGAGGTGTCGCTGCTCTCCGCCGTCGACGCGTCGCTGGCGGCCTACGCCGAGGCGGGCCTCGAGTTCGACCGCGAGGCCGTGCGCGCCGAGGTGGTTGACTTCTTCGTCACGCGCACGAAGGTCATGCTGCGCGACGCCGGCATGGGCGCGGACGCCGTCGACGCCGTGCTCGCCGCAGGCGTGCAGGAGCCGGTGGAGTTCGTGAGGCGCGTGCGCGCGCTCGAGGTGGCGCGCCGCGCCGAGCGCGAGACGTTCGACGACCTGGCCACGGCCTTCGCCCGCGCGAACAACCTGCGCGACGAGGCGCTCGGGGCCGACGTCGACCCCGCCGCGCTCGCCGATCCTGCCGAGCGCGAGCTCGTGGACGCCGTCGAGGCGGCCGAGGGAGCCTGCGCCGCGGCGCTCGAGGCCGACGACTACGCGGCCGCCCTGCGCGCGCTCGCCGCCCTGCGGGCGCCCGTCGACCGCTTCTTCGAGGACGTCATGGTCATGGCCGACGACGAGGCGCTGCGCGCAAACCGCCTGCGCCTGCTCAACCGCTTCGTGGGCGTGTTCGCCCACGTGGCCGACTTCGGCCTCATGGCCAAGAAATAGCTCACGCCGCTCGCCTCCGGCTGCGCCGGGGGCGAGCCCTTCTCGTCGACTTTGCTGGCCCTGTGAGATCGGAGCCTCTCATGGAGAACCACAGCCCCAAGGAGCGCGCCGCGCGCATCCCCACCATCCACATCATCTCCGACTCGGTGGGCGCGACCGCCCAGGCGGTGGCGCGCGCCGCCGCCGCGCAGTTCGGCGTCATGAACCCCAAGATCGAGACGCTGTCGAAGGTGAAGACCTGCGAGGAGATCAGCGACTTCCTCGACGAGCACGTGCACTACCACATCGACGACCTCGGCAACGACGAGATGCTCGTGTTCTACACGCTCGTGAACAACGAGGTGCGCCGCGGCATGCTCGCGTACTTGGAGGAGCACCCCAACATCGTGGCGGTCGACCTCATGACGGGCGCCGTCGGCGCGATCGCGCACATGAGCGGCCTCGAGCCCGCGTCCAAGCCGGGCTCGCTGCGCGTGGCCGACCCGCACTACTTCCGCCGCATCGAGGCCATCGAGTTCACCATCGAGCACGACGACGGGCGCAACCCCCAGGACCTCACGCAGGCCGACATCGTGCTCATCGGCGTGTCGCGCTCGTCGAAGACGCCGCTGTCCATCTACCTCTCGCAGCAGGGCTACAAGGTGGCGAACATCCCGCTCGACCCGTCCACGACCCCGCCGAAGGAGATCTACGACGTCGACCGCACGCGGCTGTTCGGGCTCATGACCACCGCCGAGGTGCTCGTCGACATCCGCCAGCGCCGGCTCGGCGCGGGCAAGGCGAGCCTCGTGGCGGGCCGCTACGCCGAGCTGGAGTACGTCTACGAGGACCTCGAGCGCGCCCGCGCCCTCATGCGGCAGCTCGGCTGCATTATTGTTCACACCGAAAAACGCGCCGTTGAGGAGACCGCTCAGGAGATTTTACGGTACTACGAGCGCTCGCACCCCCCGCTAACTGGTACTATTGACTAGGACTCGTTTACGCGGGTCTGGATTTCCAATGCGCGCCTTCGGCCGGGAGGTGGGGCGCGCAGGTAGGCAACTGCACGCTTTTGGTGCAACGCATTATAAGGAGAAAAAGGTGAGCGAAGAAGTGAAGCGCGTCTACGCCTTTGGCAAGGACGCCCAGGGGAACAACGTGACCGAGGGCAACACCGACATGAAGGCGGTGCTCGGCGGCAAGGGCGCGAACCTCGCCGAGATGGCCAACATCGGCCTTCCGGTTCCTCCGGGATTTACCATCACGTGCCAGACCTGCATGGAGTACGCCAACGCAGACAACACCTGGCCCGAGGGAGCGCTTGACACCATCCACGAGTATCGCGAGGACCTCGAGAAGCGCATGGGCAAGAAGATCGGCGACGCGGAGGACCCGCTGCTGGTCTCGGTCCGCTCCGGCGCGCCCATGTCGATGCCGGGCATGATGGACACGGTGCTGAACCTGGGCCTCAACGACCAGTCCATCAACGGCCTCATCAAGCAGACGGAGAACCCGCGCTTCGCCTGGGACTCCTACCGCCGCTTCATCCAGATGTTCTCCAACGTGGTCATGGGCCTCGACGGCGACCTGTTCGAGAACGCCATCACGGCCATGAAGAACGCGCGCGGCGTGGCCTCCGACACCGACCTCACCGCCGAGGACCTCACCGAGCTCGTCGTGGAGTTCAAGAAGATCTTCACCGAGAACGTGAGCGCCGAGGAGTACCCCTCGCTCGTGGTCGACGGCACCGTGCAGTTCCCGCAGGACCCGATGATCCAGCTGAAGCTCGCCATCGAGGCCGTGTTCGGCTCCTGGAACAACCCCCGCGCGGTCCTTTACCGCAAGAAGAACAAGATCGCCGACGACCTGGGCACCGCCGTGAACGTGCAGTCCATGGTGTTCGGCAACAAGGGCAACACGTCCGCCACGGGCGTGGCCTTCACGCGCAACCCCGCCAACGGCGCCAAGGAGTTCTACGGTGACTACCTGGTGAACGCCCAGGGCGAGGACGTGGTCGCGGGCATCCGCAACACGAGCCCCATCGCCGAGCTCAAGAACGTCGAGGGCCTCGAGGAGGCGGGCAGCCAGCTCGAGGAGATCTTCGTCACGCTCGAGAACCACTTCCGCGACATGTGCGACATCGAGTTCACCATCGAGCAGGGCAAGCTCTGGATGCTGCAGACCCGCGTGGGCAAGCGCACCGCCGCCGCCGCGCTCCACATCGCCATCGAGATGGAGAAGGAGGGCCTCATCACCAAGGAGGAGGCCGTCGGCCGCGTGGAGCCTGACCAGCTCGACCAGCTGCTGCACCCGCAGTTCGACAAGAACGCCACCTACGACGTGGTCGCGCGTGGCCTGAACGCCTCCCCGGGCGCTGCCGTGGGCGAGGCCGTGTTCTCCGCCGCCGACGCCGTGGCCGCCGCCGAGGCGGGCCGCAAGTGCGTGCTCGTGCGCTGGGAGACCACGCCTGACGACCTCGCCGGCATGATCGCCGCCGAGGGCATCCTCACCTCGCACGGCGGCAAGACCTCGCATGCCGCCGTCATCGCGCGCGGCATGGGCGCCCCCTGCGTGTGCGGCGTCGAGGCCCTGAAGATCGACGCCGAGAAGAAGGAGGCCGCCATCACCGGCACCGACCTGGTGGTCCGCGAGGGCGACATGATCTCCATCGACGGCACCACGGGCATCGTGGTCCTCGGCGCGGTCGACCTCGTGATGCCCGAGCTCACGGGCGACCTCGACACCATCCTCGAGTGGGCTGACGAGTTCCGCACGCTCGGCGTGCGCGCCAACGCCGACAACCCCGAGGACGCCGAGCTCTCCCGCAGCTTCGGCGCGCAGGGCATCGGCCTGTGCCGCACAGAGCACATGTTCCTCGGCGACCGCAAGCAGATCATCCAGACGTTCATCCTGAACGAGGACGAGCTCGTGCGCGAGAAGGCCGTGAACGACCTGTTCGAGGCCCAGTCGGGTGACTTCTACGGCATGTTCAAGGCCATGGACGGCCTGCCGGTGATCGTCCGCCTGCTCGACCCGCCGCTGCACGAGTTCCTCGAGAGCCCGCGCGCGCTCGACGTGGAGATCGCCCGCATGGAGGCCACCGGCGCCGACGCGGCCGCCATCGCCGAGAAGCGCGAGCTCATGGAGAAGATCGACTCGTTCGCCGAGCAGAACCCGATGCTGGGCATGCGCGGCTGCCGCCTCGGCATCGTGTACCCCATCCTGCCCGAGATGCAGGTGCGCGCCATCGCCACCGCCGCGGCGCGCCTGAAGAAGGAGGGCCTCGACCCGAAGCCCGAGATCATGATCCCGCTCGTGTCCGTGAAGGCCGAGCTCGCGAAGCTGCGCGGCGTGGCCGAGAAGGTCATCGCCGAGGTGGCCGCCGAGGAGGGCGTCGAGCTGGAGATCCCGATCGGCACCATGATCGAGCTGCCGCGCGCGGCCGTCACCGCCGACGAGATCGCCACCCAGGCCGACTTCTTCTCCTTCGGCACCAACGACCTCACCCAGACGACGTTCGGCTTCAGCCGCGACGACGTCGAGGCCGAGTTCGTGCCGCAGTACCTCAGCCAGCGCCTGCTGCCCTACAACCCGTTCGCCACGGTCGACGCCGGCGTCGCCAAGCTGGTGAAGATGGGCGTCGAGTTCGGGCATGAGGGCAATCCGGACATCATGTGCGGCGTGTGCGGCGAGCACGGCGGCGACCCGGACTCCATCCACACGTTCAACGCGATCGGCCTCGACTACGTGAGCTGCTCGCCCTATCGCGTTCCGGTGGCGCGTCTGGCGGCTGCCCAGGCGGCGATCGCCTCGAAGTAGGCGCGCGTCACGCGGCCTGAGCGCCGCAGGGAAGCAGCCTGAACCTTGCTCCATATGGAAGCGCCCCTGCGGGGGCGCTTCTTTTTTGGGCGGGGCCTGGCATGCGGCGTGTGTTTCTCCCCAGTTGCGCTAAAATGGGGCTGTTTTACCTAGGTTGACTTTGTCGGGGGAGTGGACACTCATGGAACTTCACTTGGAACGACTGCCGCGCACCGTCGAGCTCGTGCGCACTGAGCAGCGGGCTGCGGGCGTCGAGGGGGGCGTGCCTGCGCTGCGCCTGCTCGACCAGATGCAGCTTCCCTCGCGTGAGGTGTACTGCGAGATCTTCGACTGGCGCGAGGTGATCGAGGCCATCAAGGCGCTGCGCGTGCGCGGGGCGCCTGCCATCGGCATCGCGGGAGCGGCGGCCGTGGCGCTGCGCGCGGCGGAGTTCGTGTGGGCGCGCGCCGACGACCACCGCGCCGGCGCGGGCGACTTCGAGCGGGTCTTCGTGCTCGACGAGCGGGCCTTCGACCCCGACCTCTACTGGGATGCGCTCAAGCTCGCGGCGCGCATGATCGCCGACGCGCGCCCGACGGCGGTGAACCTCTCGTGGGCCGTGCGCCGCGCGTGCGCGGTGGCGCGCACGGCGCTCGACATGGGCTCCGGGCCGCGCGAGGTGGCCGACGCGCTCTTCGACTTCACGCGCGCGCTCGCCGCCGAGGACGAGGCGGCCAACCGCGCCATCGGCGCGCACGGGGCGGGCCTTCTGCCCGAAGGCGCGCGCGTGCTCACGCACTGCAACGCGGGCAGCCTCGCCACCTCCTTCTTCGGCACGGCGCTCGGCGTGGTGTACGCAGCCGCCGAGCAGGGCAAGATCGAGCGCGTGTACGCCGACGAGACGCGCCCGGTGGGGCAGGGCGCGCGTCTGACGGCGTGGGAGCTCGCGCGCGCGGGCGTGCCCGTGACGCTCATCTGCGACGACATGGCGGCGTCGGTGATGGCCGCCGGGCTCGTTGACGCGGTGGTGGTCGGCGCCGACCGCATCACGGCGCGCGGCGACGTGGCCAACAAGATCGGCACGTACGGCGTGGCGGTGCTCGCGGCGCACCACGGCATCCCCTTCTACGTGGCGGCCCCCTCGTCGACCATCGACTTTGCGCTCGAGCGGGGCGAGGACATCCCCATCGAGCAGCGCGCCGCCGCCGAGGTGTGCCCCGAGCCCATCCCCGGCGTCGACGTGCTCAACCCCGCCTTCGACGTGACGCCGGCCGACCTCGTCTGCAAGATCATCACCGAGCACGGCGCGTACGCGCCACGCGAGCTGGCCGCGGCTTACCGGAAGGAGTGAGACATGCGCATCGTCTACCGCGAGGATCGCGAGCAGCTCGAGCACGTGAACCTGTCGGAGGACGCGTGCTTCTCCGACGAGAGCGAGGGGCGCGAGCGCTCGACGGAGCCTGACATGCTGCGCGGCGACTTCCAGCGCGACCGCGACAAGATCCTGCACACGAAGTCGTTCAGGCGGCTGTCGCACAAGACGCAGGTGTTCCTGGCCGCCGAGGGCGACCACTTCCGCACGCGCCTCACGCACACGCTCGAGGTGGCGCAGATCGCGCGCACCATCGCGCGGGCGCTCGGCTTGAACGAGGATCTGACCGAGGCCATCTCGCTCGGGCACGACCTGGGGCACACGCCCTTCGGGCACACGGGCGAGGACGCCCTCGCGGGCTGCCTGGCTCGCCTGCGCGGCATCGACCCCGCCTCGCCCGAGGCCGCGGCGCTCTACCAGCACAACGAGCAGTCGCTGCGCGTGGTGGAGGTGATCGAGAACGGCGGGCGCGGGCTGAACCTCACGCCCGAGGTGCGCGACGGCATCGTGCACCACACCGGGCGCGAGCGCGCCGAGACGCTCGAGGGGCGCATCGTGGCCGTGGCGGATCGCATCGCGTACGTGAACCACGACATCGACGACGCCATCCGCGCGGGCGTCCTGCGCGAGCGCGACCTGCCCGCCTCCACGCACGCGGTGCTCGGCCCCGACCACTCCTCGCGCATCCAGACGCTCGTGACCGACATGGTGGTCACCTCGGCGCGCGAGGACGATATCCGCATGAGCGCGCCGGTGTGGGACGCCATGATGGAGCTGCGGGCGTTTCTGTTCGACAACGTGTACCAGGCCAGCGTGGTGCTCGAGGAGGTGGAGAAGGCGCAGCGCCTGATCGAGGCGCTGTTCTCCTACTACGTGGAGCACGTGGGCGAGGTGCCCGCCGAGTATCGGGCGATTTCGGCGGGAGACGACCTGCGCGCCGTGACCGACTACGTGGCCGGCATGACCGACCGCTACGCCAAGAGCCAGTTCCGCCTGCTGTTCGAGCCGAGCTCGATCCACTACTAGCGGAGCTGCCGGCGCGGGGCGGCGAAGGACGCGGGACGCGGGGCGGATGCGGTGCGGGGTGTGTTGGGGCGGCGGGCTACGAAGGGCCGCGTTGGAGCGCTGCGGGGTGGCCGGGCTTAGCGGGTTTCGGCGGGGTACGCCGCCTTTCGCGGAATGATTTGGAAACGGCGGGCCGCACGGCTATAATGGCTAGGCTTATGTTTACCCGTGACCACATCAAAGACGCGTTCCACGCAGCGGTGCCCATCATGCTGGGCTACGTCGCCATCGGCATTCCCTGCGGCATTCTGTGCGACTCCATCGGCCTTAACGCCCTGCAGGTGCTCCTGCTCTCGGCGCTGTTCTACTCGGGTGCGGGTCAGTTCATGATCCCGAACATGTACCTGGCGGCCTCGCCCCTGGCCTCCATCATCGCGAGCGTGTCGCTCGTGAACACGCGGCAGATGCTCTACGCGGCGTCGTTCGCGCCGGAGTGCCAGAACGTGAGCCGCCGCCTCGCGTTTCTCTTCGCGGCCACCGTGACCGACGAGAGCTACGGCGTCTCCACGGCCAAGTTCGCGGAGGGCGGCTGGTCGGTTGACCGCGCGCTCATGGTGAACCTGTTCTCGCAGACCTCCTGGACCGTCTCGAACGTGGTGGGCGTGCTGGTGGGCAGCGCCATCGGCATCCCGCTTGACATCGCGGCGTTCGCCATGACGTCCATCTTCATCTGCCTGCTCGTCACGCAGAAGATGACCTCGGCGAACATCGTGGCCATCGTGCTGGCGATGGTCGGCGTGTACGCATGCAAGGCCGCGGGCCTCACGGGCCCGGCCATCCTGGTGGGCGCGCTCCTCGGCGTAGCGGGCGCCATGGCGTACGCGGGCGCGCGCGACCGGCGCATCGTGGCCGCCGCCCGCGCCGCATCCGGCGAACAGGGGCGAGAGGAGCGCTCGTGAGCTGGGAGGAGTTCTGGATAGTGCTCGTCATCTGCGGCGCGTGCATGCTCGCGTGCCGCACGCTGCCCCTGCTCTTCCTGAAGGGCCGCGAGCTGCCGAGCTCCCTGAGCCGCGCGCTCGGGTTCATCCCGCCTGCCGCCTTCGCCGCCCTGGTGGCGAACGACCTGCTCGCCCCCGGCATGTTCGCCGCAGGCGTCTGGCCCGCGGCGGTGCCCCTGACAGCGGCGCTCGTGGTGGTCCTCGTGGCCGCCAAGACGCGCTCGCTCCTGTGGAGCGCGGTCGCCGGCGTGGCGGCCTACGCGCTCCTGCTCGCGCTCTGACGCGCCGTTCGCGCGCCCTGACGGCGGCAGCCCGCCATTCTCCATCCCCTTCTTGCCGCCTGCGCTCGTCTTCCGCCGTTCGCGCCCGCCTAAGGTTACCAATATGAAATTCGTAACACCGCAGGCGGCGTTCCCTGCTATACTGTGTTACGCATACTGAATTGGTAACACCCTGCGGCGACGGAAGCACCGGATGCGCGGGGTGTGAGGGAAGGAGCGGGAAATGTCCGAGATAACGCGTCGATCGTTTGTGAAGGTCGCTGGCATGAGCGCCTTGGCGGCGGCCCTCGGGGGCACGCTCGCAGGCTGCGCGGGCGAGGGCTCCTCCGGCCAGAGCGCGTCCTCGGCGGGCGCCGCAGGCGACGCGAGCGCGAAGAGCCAGGTGGTGGTCTCCATGACCCCGGGCTCCGAGCCGGCCGCCGGCTTCGACCCCCTGTACTCCTGGGGCTGCGGCGAGCACGTGCACGAGCCGCTCATCCAGTCCACGCTCATCACCACGGACGTCAACCTTGAGTTCCAGAACGACCTCGCCACCTCCTACGAGTGCGCGCCTGACGGCATGACCTGGAAGTTCACCATCCGCGACGACGTGAAGTTCACCGACGGCAAGCCGCTCACGGCCGAGGACGTGGCGTTCACCGTCAACGGCATCATCAGCAACGAGGCGGCCGAGGCCGACCTGTCGTCGGTGCGCGAGGCGCGCGCCCTCGACGCCGTCACGGTCGAGCTGGCCATGGCCAAGCCCAACAACGCGCTTCTGTACACGCTCGCCGTGGTGGGCATCGTGCCCGCGCACGCCTACGGCGCCGACTACGGGTCGAACCCCGTGGGGTCCGGCCGCTACCTGCTCGAGCAGTGGGACCGCGGCCAGCAGGTGATCCTCACGGCCAACCCCGACTACTACGGCGAGGCGCCCCTGATCGAGCGCGTGGTGGTGCTGTTCATGGAGGAGGACGCGTCTCTGGCCTCGGCGCAGTCGGGCCAGGTCGACGTGGCGTACACCTCGGCGACGCTCGCCGGGTCCTCCCCGGCGGGCTACGAGCTGCTCGACTGCAAGACGGTCGACTCGCGCGGCATATCGCTGCCGTGCGTGCCCGCAGGCAGCCCTGACAAGGTGGAGGAGGGTGACGTGGCCTACAAGGTGGGCAACGACGTGACGTGCGACCTCGCGCTGCGCCAGGCGCTCAACTACGGCATCGACCGCGTGCGCATGATCGACCACGTGCTCAACGGCTACGGCACCGAGGCGTGGAGCGTCGGCGACGGCATGCCGTGGTCGTCGCCCGACATGCGCGTCGAGGTGGACCCCGACCGCGCGCGCCAGATGCTCGAGGACGGCGGCTGGACGGCGGGCGCCGACGGCGTCCGCGCGAAGGACGGCGTCCGCGCGGCGTTCGACCTGTACTACTCCGCCGGCGACTCCACGCGCCAGGCGCTCGCCGCCGACTTCGCCGACCAGTGCAAGGAGCTCGGCATCGAGGTGAGCGTCAAGGGCGCGAGCTGGGATGACATCTACCCCCACCAGTACAGCGACCCGGTGCTGTGGGGCTGGGGCTCCAACGCCCCGGTGGAGCTCTACGAGCTCTCGCACTCGGAGGGCTGGGGCAACTACGCGAGCTACGAGAGCGCCGAGGTAGACGCCAACCTCGACGCCGCGCTCGCCCAGACGAGCGTCGAGGACTCCTACGCGTTCTACCAGAAGGCCCAGTGGGACCCCGAGACGCGCACGGGCGTGGCACCGCAGGCTGCCTCAACGTGGGTGTGGCTCGCCAACGTCGACCACCTGTACTTCCAGCGCGCGGGCCTGCACGTGGCCGAGCAGAAGCCGCATCCGCACGGTCACGGTTGGTCGCTCGTCAACAACGTCGACAAGTGGGAATGGCGCTAGGTTTTATGCTACGATAGCGCGCCATGGCGAAGTACATCCTACATAACGCGCTCAGGTTCCTGCTGCTCATGGTGGCGGTGAGCGTGGTCGTGTTCACGCTGGTGAGCCTCTCGCCGGTCGACCCCGTGCAGGCGAACGTGGGGCAGGCGGCGCTCCTCTCCATGAGCCCCGAGAAGCGCGCGCAGCTCGACGCCTACTGGGGCGTGGGCACGCCGCTCCCCGAGCGCTACCTCAGCTGGGCGTCGGCGCTCGTGCAGGGCGACATGGGGACGTCGCTGCGCTACAACGCGCCGGTGGCGCAGGTGATCGCCTCGCGCGCTGTGAACTCGCTGGCGCTCATGGCGATCGCCTGGGTGGCGAGCGGCGTGATCGGCTTTCTGCTCGGCGTCTTGGCGGGCGTGCGCCGCGGCAGCCTCGTGGACAAGCTCGTGAAGAGCTACTGCTTCGTGCTGGCGGCGAGCCCGACGTTCTGGATCGGCCTTCTGTTCCTCATGGTGTTCGCCGTGGGGCTGGGGTGGTTCCCGCTGGGCTTCTCGGTGCCGGTGGGCAAGGCGGCCGCCGACGTGACGCTGCTCGACGCCCTGCACCACATCGCGCTGCCCGCCATCACGCTGTCGGTGGTGGGGGTGGCCAACGTGGCGCTGCACACGCGCGAGAAGACGATCGACGTCATGGAGAGCGACTACGTGCGCTTCGCGCGGGCGCGCGGCATGGCCACCTGGCAGGTCGCGCGGTGCCACGGGCTGCGCAACCTGGTCCTCCCCGCCATCACGCTGCAGTTCGCGCAGATCTCCGAGATCTTCGGCGGGTCGGTCCTCGTCGAGCAGGTGTTCTCCTACCCGGGGCTCGGGCAGGCGGCCGTGACGGCGGGCCTCGGCGGCGACGTGGCGCTGCTCGCGGGCATCGCGCTCGTGTCGGCGGCGCTCGTGTTCGGCGGCAACCTGGCGGCGAACGTGCTCTACGGCGTGGTCGACCCGCGCATGCGGCGAAGGGGAGGCGCGCGATGAGCGCCGTCACCACCTTCCATCGGCCGCAGGCGCGGCGCATGGCGAACCGCCGCGCGACGCTCCTGGCGTGCGTGGCGTCGGCGCTGCTCCTGGCGTGCGTGGTGGGCGCGGGATTAGCCTGCTTCGACGCGGCGACGAGCACCGACTTCACGCAGAAGAACCTCGCGCCCTCGCTCGAGCACCCCTTCGGCACCGACTGGATGGGCCGCGACATGCTCACGCGCACGCTCGCGGGGCTCTCGACCAGCGTGCTCGTGGGGCTGATCGCGGCGGTGGCGTCGTCGCTGATCGCGCTGGCGCTCGGCGCGGCGGCGGCGCTCGGCGGGCGGCGCGCCGACGCGGTGGTGTCGTGGCTCGTGGACCTCATGATGGGCGTCCCGCACATCGTGCTGCTCATCCTCATCTCGTTCGCGCTGGGGAAGGGGTTCTGGGGCGTGACCGTCGGCGTGGCGCTCACGCACTGGCCGAGCCTCACGCGCGTGATCCGCGCCGAGATCCTGCAGTGCAAGCAGGCCGGCTTCGTGGGCGCGGCGCGCCAGCTCGGCGTGGGGCGCGTGCGCATCGCGCTGCGCCACATGCTGCCCTACGTGCTGCCGCAGTTCCTCGTGGGGCTCGTGCTGATGTTCCCGCACGCCATCCTGCACGAGGCGGCCGTGACGTTCCTGGGCTTCGGCCTGCCGCCCGAGCAGCCGGCCATCGGCATCATCCTGTCGGAGTCGATGACGTACCTGTCAGCGGGCGCCTGGTGGCTCGCGCTGTTCCCGGGCCTGGCGCTCATCGGCGTGGTGATGCTGTTCGACGTGGCGGGCTCGAGCCTGCGCAAGCTCGTCGACCCGCACTCGGCCCAGGAGTAGGCGGGTGAGCGAGATGACCGGGGAAGAGAAGATGACACGGCATGAGGACGCGCGGGCGCGCCACGAGCAGGCGCACCATGAGGACGCGGCGCACCGCGAGGACGCGCGGGCGCGCCATGAGCAGACGCGGCACGAGGACGCGCAGGCGCACCACCACCACACGCATGCGCCCGCGTCGCGCCATGCGCACGGGCACCACCTCCTGCAGGTGGAGGACCTCACGGTGGCGTTTCGCATGTACGACGCCGACGAGCCCTACCTCACGGCGAGGCAGCGCGAGGTGCGGCCCATCGAGCGCCTGTCGATCTCGGTGCACGCGGGCGAGATCGTGGCCGTGGTGGGCGCGAGCGGCTCGGGGAAGTCGCTTCTGGCCGACGCCGTCATGGGGCTCTTCGAGCCGAACGCCACGGTGACGGGGCGCATCTGGTTCGACGGCGAGCCCATGGACGCCGCGGCGCTCACGCGCGTGCGCGGGCGGGGGATCGCGCTCGTGCCGCAGAGCGTGGCGAGCCTCGACCCGCTCATGAAGGTGGGCGCGTTCGTGCGCGGCGCGGCATGCGGGCGCGGGCGGGCGCGGCGCGAGGACGCGGCGCGGCGGGCCTGCCGGCAGCGCGAGCTCTTCGCGCGCTACGGGCTGGCCCCCGAGGTCGAGGACCTCTACCCGCACGAGCTCTCGGGCGGCATGGCGCGCCGCGTGCTTCTGTGCTGCGCGCTCATGGACGCGCCGCGCGTGATCGTGGCCGACGAGCCCACGCCCGGGCTCGACCTGGAGCTCGCCGTGCGCGCCATGGACGACTTCCGCGCGTTCGCCGACGCGGGCGGCGGCGTGATGCTCATCACGCACGACATCGAGCTCGCGCTGCGCGTGGCCGACCGCGTGGCGGTGTTCAGGGACGGCACCGTGGTCGAGGAGACGGCGGTGGCGAACTTCGCCGCGCCCGAGCTGCTCGAGCACCCCTTCTCGCGCGCGCTCTGGCACGCGCTGCCCGAGCACGGCTTCGCCGCGGGCGCGGGGGCGGGTGCGGGGAGCGCGTACGCCTCCGCGGGCGCGCCGAGCAGGGGAGGCGAGGCGCTGTGACGCTTGCGGCACGTGACATCACGTTCGGGTACGCGGGGCGCCCCGCGCTCTACGCGGGCTTCTCGCTCGAGGTGGCGCCGGGGGAGCGCGTGGCCCTGAGCGCGCCCTCGGGGTTCGGCAAGACGACGCTCTGCCGCATCTTGGCCGGATACGAGCACCCTCAGGGCGGCGCGGTGACGGTCGACGGCGCGCCCCTGCCGCGTCGCGGCGCCTGCCCCGTGCAGCTGATCGGCCAGCACCCGGAGAGCGTGCTCGACCCGCGCATGCGCATGGAGGCGTCGCTCGCCGAGGCGGGTGCGGTGTCGGATGACCTGCTCGACGCGCTCGGCATCCGGGACGCGTGGCTGCGCCGCTTCCCTCACGAGCTCTCGGGCGGCGAGCTCCAGCGCTTCTGCATCGCGCGCGCCCTCGCCGCGAGTCCGCGCTACCTCGTCGCCGACGAGATCTCCACCATGCTCGACGCGGTCACGCAGGCGCAGCTGTGGCGCTTCATCATCGCGGCGGCGGACGAGCGCGGCATGGGGATCGTGCTCGTCTCGCACTCGCCGGCGCTCACCGCGCGCATCGCCACGCGCACGGTTGACCTGGCGGCCGCCCGCGCCGAGCACGCGGCGGCGGGGGAGCGGTAGGGGAGGCGCTCGCAGGCTTGCGCTTCGCCTGCCCCGCCTGCGAGGCCGCCAGCCCGAGAAACCCGATGAGGTCAGCCCGAAGCGCGCCTTTCGGAAAAATTCGCCGTTGATCGTGCTGTTTTGCTTGCAAACTGCGGGATGAGGTGATATGCTTTCAAATCGTGTCTTTACCTAAACGATACTTAAGTGTAACCGTGGGAATATAGAAGGAATCGACAATGGACATCATTCGCGCTATCGAGCAACAGCAGATCAAGCAGGACATCCCTGATTTCAACGTGGGCGACAACGTGAAGGTCCACTACCGCATCACCGAGGGCAACCGCGAGCGTATCCAGGTGTTCCAGGGCGACGTCATCCGCCGACAGGGCGCTTCCTCGCGCGAGACGTTCACCGTGCGCAAGATCAGCTTCTCCGTGGGCGTCGAGCGTACCTTCCCGGTGCATTCCCCCAAGATCGAGAAGATCGAGATCACCCGCCGCGGTGACGTGCGTCGCGCCAAGCTGTACTACCTGCGCAACAAGGTGGGCAAGGCTGCCAAGATCAAGGAGAAGTCCTTCCGCTAAGGCCCATGCCGCATAACCTGTCTGAGAGCTCTCCTTTGGGGGAGCTCTTTGTTTGAGGTGCGGCTGGCGGGACGAGGATAGGCGATGGGAGGCGCTCCCGCTTGCCCCGCCTTCCGCGACGCGCGCGACGGGGCGGGGGCGAGACGTGACGAAGGAGGCTGGGACGTGCTGGACCTGACGGTTCCCGAGATCAAGCGCAAGCTGCAGGAGGCCGACGAGGCGGCCTTCGCGGTGCTCGAGCGCTCGCTGGTGGCCGACACGCGCAAGGGCGTGCGCCGCGCGGTCGAGGTGGCGCGCCGCCGCCTTGAGGCCGAGGCCGCCGAGCGCGAGCGCGTGGCGGGCATGTACGCCTTCGAGCGCGCGCTGGCCGCCGAGCGCGGCGGGCACGTGCGCGTGGGCCTCGACGAGGTGGGCCGCGGGCCTCTGGCGGGGCCGCTCGCGGTGGGCGCGGTGGTGCTGCGCGATGACGACGTGATCGAGGGGCTCAACGACTCCAAGCAGGTGAAGCCCGAGCAGCGCGAGGTGATCGCCGAGCAGGTGAGGCGGCGCGCGCTCGCGTGGACGGTCCAGTACGTGCAGCCTGACGAGATCGACGCGGCGGGCATGACGGCCTCGCTCACGGCGGCGTTCAGGCGCGCGGTGGCCGCCGTCGAGGCGGCGGGCGTCATCCCCGACGTCATCCTGCTCGACGGAAACCCGCTGCACCTCGACGCGCGCGAGGTCAACGTGGTCAAGGGCGACGCCCGGTGCGCCTCGATCGCCGCCGCCTCCATCGTGGCGAAGGTGGAGCGCGACGCCCTCATGGTGCAGCTCGACGCGCAGTACCCGGGCTACGGCCTCGCCTCCAACAAGGGCTACGGGAGCGAGGAGCACATCCGCGCCATCAAGGAGCGGGGGCTGAGCCCCGCGCACCGCGCGTCGTTCTGCACGGCCTTCACGCAGCCGACGCTGTTCTAGGGGATCAGGCCTTCTCCTCTCCGGAGTTCTCTTCAAAGCGGGTCCAGGGCGCGGCTCGGGGCGCAGCTCGCCGTCCCGCCCCTCCTTTCGTTGTGCTGCTTTCGACGCTTCTGCCAGGGTGCGCGGATG
Source organism: Adlercreutzia sp. ZJ242 (assembly GCF_011038995.1). Taxonomy (NCBI): domain Bacteria; kingdom Bacillati; phylum Actinomycetota; class Coriobacteriia; order Eggerthellales; family Eggerthellaceae; genus Adlercreutzia; species Adlercreutzia sp. ZJ242. Next base: position 108,638 of record NZ_JAAKEE010000002.1, on the reverse strand, counting down.
ATCCTGCCTGAAGCGCACGCGCCCCTTGCTTGATTCGCGCCAGATGCGCGCGGCGCGGCGGCACCGCGGCGGCGCGCTGCCGCCGGCATGTTGCGACGAGCTCGCCGCATGGCGGGCCAATTCCGCGCGCCTTCCTGCCCGACCTGCGCCATATGCCCGTCAGACGGCGCCTCTATGCTTGCCTTGCGAGAGACAAGGAGGCAGGCTATGGCACGGTCAAGCCAGGCGGAGTACGTCGAGCTCGGTCCCGAGGAGCGCGAGCGCGATGACGCTGCCGCCAAGAAGAGGGGGAGGAGCCGCGGTCAGCGCAACCGCGAGCTCGGGCAGCGCGGGGAGGACGCGGCGGCGCGCTTTCTGTACCGCCGCGGCTACGACATCGTGGCGCGCAACTGGACGTGCAGCTTCGGCGAAGCCGACATCATCGCGCGCGACAGCAACGCGCTCGTGTTCGTGGAGGTGAAGACGCGCTCGAACTGCAGCAAGGGGTTTCCCGCCGAGGCGGTGAGCGCGGGCAAGCGCGACAAGTACGAGAAGATCGCGCTCGCCTTCCTGTCACGCTACGAGACCGACGTCGATCTCCCCGTGCGGTTCGACGTGGTGTCCATCGTGGCGGTCTCGCCCGACCGGGCGCTCGTGCGCCACATCATCAGCGCGTTCGGGACGGCGTGAGAGGTGGGCGCGCAGTGCATGGTCGTGGGTGCGACGCTGCGGGGCGTGGAGGCGCGGCCCGTGGCCGTGGAGGTGGTGGTGTCGAGCGGGCTTCCCGGCATGGCCATCGTGGGCATGCCCGACGTGGCCGTGCAGGAGGCGCGCGAGCGCGTGCGCGCCGCCATCCGGGCGTCGGGGTTCGCGATGCCGAACGAGAAGATCGTCGTGAACCTGGCGCCGGGGGACGTGCGCAAGACGGGCTCGGGGTTCGACCTGCCCATAGCGCTGGGCATCCTGGCTGCGACGGGGCAGGTGGACCCGGGGCTGCTCGCGGGCCGGCTCTTCGTGGGGGAGCTCTCGCTCGAGGGGAGCGTGCGGTCGGTGGCGGGCGGGCTCGCCTTCGGGATCTGCGCCGCGCGCCAGGGGCTTTCGTTGGTGAGCTCGGGGGAGCAGGCGGTGCCGCTCGACAGCCTCGTGCAGCTGGCGCTGCCCTCGCTGGGCCGCTTGCACGCGGAGGAGCCGTTTGCGCCCGTGGCGTGCTCGAGCGTCGCGCAGCCGCGCCCGACCGACGCTTCCGCCCCCGATTTCAGGGATGTGTCGGGCCATGAGGCGGCGAAGCGCGCGCTGCAGATCGCGGCGGCGGGTCGGCACGGGCTGCTCATGATGGGGCCTCCGGGATCGGGCAAGACCATGCTCGCCTCGCGCATCGCCTCCATCCTGCCGCCGCTCGGGCAGGACGAGATGCTCGAGGCGGCGGTGGTGCACTCGGTGGCCGGGGAGGACGTCTCCGGCATCCTGGCGGGCAAGCGGCCGTTTCGGCACCCGCATCACTCGGCGACCCCGGCAGGGCTCGTCGGGGGCGGGAACCCCTTGCGCCCGGGCGAGATATCCCTCGCCCACCAGGGCGTCCTCTTCCTCGACGAGCTCGCGGAGTTCAAGGGCGCGGCCCTCCAGGCGCTGCGCCAGCCGATGGAGTCAGGGGTGGTGTGCCTCACGCGCGCTGACGGGAACGTGTCGTTCCCCGCGCGCTTCATGCTGGTGGCGGCGTCGAACCCCTGCCCCTGCGGGTACTTCGGCGACCCGGAGCGCGCCTGCACGTGCACGCTGCCGCAGATCAGGCAGTACCAGGGGCGCATCGGCGGGCCGCTCATGGACCGCATCGACCTGCAGCTTGACGTGGCGCGCCTCGATCCGAGCGGCGTGCTCGACGCGGGGCGGGGGACGAGCTCGGCGCAGCTGCGCGAGGGCGTCATGCGCGGCCGGGAGTTCGCGGCGCGGCGACGGGCGCGCGACGCGGCCGAGGCTGGTGGCGCGGCGGCGGGCGCGCGCCGAGGAGGGCCGCAGGAGGTGATCGCGGCGTGCCGGCTCTCGCCAGAGGCAGAGGCGTTCATCGTGTCCACGGCGCAGGCGTGCTCGATGAGCGGCCGTGCGCTCGTGAGCGTGCTCGGCGTGGCGCGCACCATAGCCGACATCGCCGAGCGCGACGCCGTGGGCGCGGATCATCTGGCGGAGGCGCTGGGCTTCCGCCTGCGCGAGGGGATAGGAGGCTGACATGTCCATGGCAAAGCCGGCGCTCTCGGGCGAGCGCCACGAGATCAGGCGCGGCGACGCGGGCTACCCCGCGGCGCTCGAGGCGATCGAGCGCCCGCCTGCGTGCCTGCGCGTGGTGGGGAGCCCCGCGGCGCTCCAGGAGGGGCTGGCCGTGGTGGGCGCGCGCAAGGCGACGCCGTACGGGAAGAGCTGCGCGCGACGCTTCGCGGGGCTCGCGGCCGCGCGCGGCATCGCGATCATCTCGGGCGGCGCGCGCGGGTGCGACGCGGTGGCGCACGAGGCGGCGCTCGCGGCGGGCGCGCCGACGGTGGTGTTCCTCGGCGGCGGGTGCGACGAGCTCTACCCCGCGGAGAACGCGGGGCTCTTCCAGCGCGTGGTCGACGCGGGCGGGGCGGTGGCCTCGGAGCACGACTGGGGCTTCAAGCCGCTGCCGTTCGCGTTCCGCGAGCGGAACCGCCTGATCGCAGGCTTGGCGAAGGCGACGCTCATCGTGGAGGCGGGGCTGCCCTCGGGCACGTTCTCCACGGCTGACGAGGCGTTGGCCGCCAACCGCGAGGTGCTCGTGGTGCCCGGCGCCATCACGTCGGCGAACTCGCGCGGGGCCAACCGCCTCCTGTACCAGGGCGCCACGCCCGTGGTGGACGACGAGACGTTCGCCGACCAGCTCTTCAGCCTGTTCGGCTGCCTCAAGCAGGAGGACGCGCGCGCGGGCGTGCCCGGCGTCGGCGGCGCGGGCCGCGGGGACGCGGGCGCGCTTGTGCGCGACGAGCGGGCGCGGGTGATCCTGGAGGCGCTGCGCGCGGAGCCCTTGGGGATGGAGGCGCTGCGGAGCCTCGCCGCCCAGGCGGGCCCGCAGGACGAGGCCCTCACCTGGCTCATGGTGTGGCTCGCCCAGGCCCAGCGCGACGGCCTCATAGCTCAGTACCCCGACGGCAGGTACGGCCCCTACCTCAAGAGCGCCGGGTGATGAGGGCATGAGGCACGATGAGCCCCTTGTGCGCTTGGGAAAGGGAGATAATGCGTTTTCGGTGGCTCCTGTCGTTAACGCAAAGGCGTACCATGATGCGTTCATGAGCATTCCCGCGCCGAAGACCGTCGCGCAATCTGCCTACACGCAGGCGGGTCGGATCCTGCAGCGTGCTGACGGCACGCAGTTCGAGTATCTCGTTGCGGTTGACGCCCGCACGGGTGTCCTTGTGGCTGACAACTTGAGCTGCGATCCTAAAGGCGAGGGCCGGACGGGCTTCGGCATAAGGGAGGCGAAAGCTGTGCTGGCCTGCAAAGACAGCGTCTTGTTCGTTCATAACCACCCTGCGAGCACGCAGCCCTCGTTTGCCGACATCATGACGGCTGCGACGTACGAGTGCGTTCACGGCGGGGTTGTCGTAGGGCATGACGGCAGCGTGTGGTACTATGCGGCCAAGGGTTTAGACGTTTGCCTTGCGGAAGCTCTGTGGAGGAGCTTCAGGGCGAGCTATGGTGATCGAGCTGACGTTGAAGTTCTGAAGGAGCTTCTTCGAGTTGACAAAAAGCACCGCTCATTTGAGATGAGGAGGTTGAGATGACGGACGAAGAGCTTTACTTCGTGCATGACGATCGTGCTGAAATGAAGTACAAGGACGCGCCTTCGCTGGAGATTCCGCCTCGGCTTCGCGCGGAGCTTGATGAGATTATCGCGCGCTTTGCCGTCGAGGATGAGCGGATGACTGCGATATAGCGGTATGACGGCCGTTCGTTTGGTATCCTTTTCGGCATGAAGAAACTAGTGACAATCGTCGGCGGCGGCCTCGCGGGGAGCGAGGCCGCCCTCACCCTGGCTGACGCGGGTGTGCGCGTGCGCCTGGCGGAGATGCGCCCCCACGTTCCCACGCCGGTGCACCACACGGGCGGCCTCGCCGAGCTCGTGTGCTCGAACTCGCTCAAGAGCATGAAGCCCGACAGCGCCGCGGGGCTCATCAAGGCCGAGCTCGAGGCGCTCGGGTCGCAGGTGTTCTCGGCCGCCCGCCGCCATGAGGTGGCGGCGGGCGGCGCGCTCGCGGTGGACCGCGCGGAGTTCTCACGCGACGTGACGGCGCTCGTCGAGACGCACCCGCTCATCGAGGTGGTGCGCGAGGAGGTCGTCGACGTGGAGGCGGAGGCCGCGCGCGCCGACGCGGTGGTGCTGGCCTCGGGCCCGCTCACCTCCGACGCGCTGGCATCGTCGATCGCGCGCCTCACGGGCAGGGAGTCGCTCGCGTTCTACGACGCGGCGGCGCCGGTGGTCATGGCCGACTCGCTCGACCTGGGCAAGCTCTTCCGCCAGAGCCGCTACGAGGACGCCTCGGGGGGCGCGGGGGACTACCTCAACGCGCCGTTCACGCGCGAGGAGTACGACGCCTTCATCGAGGCGCTGCTCGCCGCCGACCGCGTGATCGCGAAGGACTTCGAGAGCAAGGACCTGTTCCAAGCCTGCCAGCCCATCGAGGAGATCGCGCGCGCGGGGCATGACGCCCCGCGCTTCGGCACCTTGAAGCCGGTCGGCCTCACCGACCCGCGCACGGGGCGCCGTCCGTGGGCCGCCCTGCAGCTGCGCGCCGAGGACGCCTTCGGCTCGAGCTACAACCTGGTGGGATTCCAGACCAACCTCACCTTCCCCGAGCAGAAGCGCGTGTTCCGCATGATCCCCGGCCTCGAGGGCGCCGAGTTCGCGCGGTTCGGCGTCATGCACCGCAACACGTTCATCGACGCGCCGCGCCTGCTCGACGCGCACGGGCGCCTGACCACGCCCGCCGCGCGCGCCCTCCCCGCGCCCGTGTACGTGGCGGGGCAGCTCGCGGGCACGGAGGGGTACTGCGAGGCCATCCGCTCGGGGCTGCACGTGGCGCTTGCCGCGACGGCCGACCTGCGCGGAATTGCGCTGCCGGAGCTGCCGCGCGAGACGGTGTACGGCGCGCTTCTGGCGTATGCGACCGACGCGGCGACTGCCGACTACCAGCCCATGCACGTGAACTTCGGCATCATGCCGCCTCTGCCCGAGCGCGTCCGCAACAAGGCGGCGCGCTACCACGCCTACGCCGCGCGCGCGAACGAGGCGCTCCTGCGCTACCGCAGCGCACTTGAGGCGGCGGGGCTCCTCCCCGCGTGGGCCTCGCGAGGCGCGGCGAATGCGAGCGCGACAGGCGCGGCGGCCGCGGCGGCTGGGAACGGGCTGGCAGGCGAAGGGGAGGGCGCATGACGCCCGATCCCGGCGAGTCCGCGGCGGAGGCTGCGGCTGGCAGGCGGGAGCCCGCCGCTGGCGAGGTCGGATCCGCGCTCGCAGCCGAAGCGCCTGCGGGCTCGCCCGGCGGCGCCCCCGTGCTCCCCGGCGCGTCGCACGTCGAGGACTTCTGCCGCGCGCTCGCCGTCGAGCGCAACGCGAGCGCGCACACCGTGCGCAACTACCGCGTCGACCTGACCGACTACCTGCGCTGGGCCGAGCGCGCCTCGCTCGACCCGCTGCACGTCACGCACAAGCAGCTGCGCCTCTACCTGGGCGAGCTCGACCAGGCGCGCTACTGCCGCACCACGGTGAACCGGCGCCTGTCGGCGCTGCGCAGCTTCTTCCGCTGGCTGGTGGGCGAGGGCCGCGTGGACGTCGACCCCGCGAGCGTGCTGCAGGGCCCCAAGACGCCCCGAAGCCTGCCGAAGGTGATCAAGCCGGCTGACATGGCGCGGCTTCTGTCGGTGCACGCCCCGCGCGCCCTCGACGGCACCCCGCGCGAGCAGACCTGCGAGGACCTGCGCGACCTGGCCCTGCTCGAGCTCCTCTACGCATGCGGCGCGCGCGTGTCGGAGGCGTCGGGCCTCAAGGCGGCCAACGTCGACCTCGCGCGCGGCCAGGTGAAGGTGCTCGGCAAGGGCGCGAAGGAGCGCATCATCCCCGTCCACGAGCTCGCCGTGCAGGCCATGCGCGCCTACGCCGCAGAGGGCCGCCCCCAGCTGCTGAGGGGGAGGGCCTCGGAGTTCTTCTTCGTCTCCGCGCGCGGGAACCGGATGTCGCCCGACGCCATCCGCAAGATGTTCAAGGCGACGGTGCGCGCGGCGGGGCTCGACGAGAGCCTGTCGCCCCACGCCATGCGGCACACCTTCGCCACCGACCTGCTCTCCGGCGGCGCCGACCTGCGCAGCGTCCAGGAGATGCTCGGGCACGCGAGCCTGTCCACCACGCAGGTCTACACGCACGTCTCGCCCGAGCGCCTCAAAGCCGTCCACGCCCAGGCCCATCCCCGCGGGTAGGGGCGTCGAGCGCCGGAAAGGGCTGGGGTGCGATGGGGCGTTGCGGCGCGGGCAAGCTGCGGGGTGGGTGCGAGCGCAAGGGCTACCAGGGCGCAGTCCGCGGTGCGCGCAACATCCCGGGGCGGTTACGGGTTGGCGGTGGGGCGCTGACGGATGCCGGCTGCGCCTCGCGGGCGCGCCTGCCTCCCCGTATGCTGGCGGCATCGGAAACGCCTCGTCGCAAAGGAGGTCGCCATGAGCCGCAAGAAAGCCCGCGCCCTGTTCGCCGCCGCCCTGACCGCCCTGTCGTTCGCCCCGTTCTTCATGTAGGCGCGCCAATCGAGATGTGCGAAATCGCTGAAGTCGCGGAAAACGTCGCATGTTTTACGAACATAGTTTCGCTTTTTGAGCTACAATGCGTGTTCGAGAAAACGAACGAGCGGGAAAGCGGAGCTCATGGGACAAAGCGAAATCGTCATCAAGGGTGCGCGCGAGCACAATCTGAAGAACGTCGACCTCACCATACCGCGTGACAAGCTCGTGGTCATCACGGGCCTGTCGGGATCGGGGAAGTCGAGCCTGGCCTTCGACACCATGTACGCCGAGGGGCAGCGCCGCTACGTCGAGAGCCTCTCCAGCTACGCGCGCATGTTCCTCGGGCAGATGAGCAAGCCCGACCTCGACTCCATCGACGGCCTGTCGCCGGCGGTCTCCATCGACCAGAAGACCACGTCGAAGAACCCGCGCTCCACGGTGGGCACCACCACGGAGATCTACGACTACCTGCGCCTGCTGTTCGCCCGGGTGGGCACGCCGCACTGCCCTGAGTGCGGGCGCGAGATCAAGAAGCAGACCACCGACCAGGTCACCGACGAGATCGTCAAGCTCGGGATGGGCGAGGAGCGCCGCGCCATCCTGATGGCGCCCGTGGTCACGGGCCGCAAGGGCGAGTTCACCAAGCTCTTCGCCGACCTGCAGAAGGAGGGCTTCTCGCGCGTGCGCGTTAACGGGGAGATCATGAGGCTCGGGGACGAGCCGCTCACGCTCAACAAGAAGATCAAGCACTTCATCGACGTGGTGGTGGACCGCGTGACGCTCAAGCCCTCGGCCGTGAGCCGCGTCGCCGAGGCGGTCGAGCTCGCCTGCAAGCTCGCCGAGGGGCGCGTGCTCGTGCAGGTCATGGGGCCCGACGGCAAGCCGCAGGGGCCGGCCGCGAGCGCGTCGTCGGGCGCCACGGGCGGCCTGGGCGCGGGCGAGCACCTGTTCTCGTTGGCGCTCGCGTGCCCCGAGCACGGCCACTCCCTCGACGAGCTCCAGCCGCGCGACTTCTCGTTCAACGCGCCGTACGGCGCCTGCCCCGACTGCCTGGGCCTGGGCAGTCGCGACGAGGTGGACCCGTCGCTCGTCATCCCCGACCCGTCGCTGTCCCTCGCGGAGGGCGCGGTGGCGCCGTTCAAGAGCGGCAACTACTACCCGCAGGTGCTGCGCGCCGTGGCGATCCACCTGGGCGAGGACCCCTCCACGCCGTGGGAGGACATGAGGCCCCAGAGCCAGAGGGCGCTCCTGCACGGCCTGGGCGCGGAGAAGGTGCGCGTCGACTACGTCACGGTGGACGGCCGCGACACCTACTGGTTCATCGAGTGGGAGGGCGTCCTGGAGGCGGTCAAGCGCCGCTACTCCGAGGCCCAGAGCGACTCCCAGCGCGAGAAGCTCTCCGCGTACTTCGCCACCATCCCCTGCAAGACGTGCAAGGGGCGGCGCCTGCGCCCCGAGATCCTGGCGGTGACGGTCGGCGGGAAGTCCATCCACGACGTCACCGAGCTGTCGGCGAAGGACTCGCTCGAGTTCTTCGAGGGCCTGAGCTTCACGGGCCAGGACGACGTCATCGCGGGGCCCATCGTGAAGGAGATCAAGGCGCGCCTGCGCTTCCTGGTCGACGTCGGGCTCGACTACCTCACGCTCGAGCGCGCCACGGCCACGCTCTCCGGCGGCGAGGCGCAGCGCATCCGGCTGGCCACGCAGATCGGCGCGGGCCTCATGGGCGTGCTCTACATCCTCGACGAGCCCTCGATCGGCCTGCACCAGCGCGACAACGAGCGCCTGATCGCGACGCTCGAGCGCCTGCGCGACCTGGGCAACACCGTGATCGTGGTGGAGCATGACGAGGACACCATCCGCGCCGCCGACTTCGTGGTGGACATGGGGCCGGGCGCGGGCGAGCACGGCGGGGCGGTGGTCGCCGCGGGCACGCCCGAGGAGATCATGCGCGCGCAGGGCTCGCTCACGGCCGACTACCTCGCGGGGCGCCGCCGCATCGAGGTGCCGTCCGCGCGCCGCCATCCCAGGCGCGGGTCGCTCAAGATGACGGGCGCCGCCGAGAACAACCTGCGAAACGTCACCGTCGAGGTGCCGCTCGGCACGCTGACGGTGGTCACGGGCGTGTCGGGCTCGGGCAAGAGCTCGCTGGTGACCGACACGCTGGCGCCGGCGCTCGCCAACCGGCTGAACCACGCGCACCGCCGCACGGGCGCGTACCGCAAGATCACGGGCACGGAGAAGCTCGACAAGGTCATCAACATCGACCAGAGCCCCATCGGGCGCACCCCGCGCTCGAACCCCGCCACTTACATCGGGCTGTGGGACGACATCCGCGCGCTGTTCGCCTCCACGGCGGAGGCGAAGGCGCGCGGCTACGCGCCGGGCCGCTTCTCGTTCAACGTGAGCGGCGGGCGCTGCGAGGCGTGCAAGGGCGACGGGCAGATCAAGATCGAGATGCACTTCCTGCCCGACGTGTACGTGCCGTGCGAGGTGTGCGGCGGCAACCGCTACAACCGCGAGACGCTCCAGGTCACCTACCGCGGCGAGAACATCGCCCAGGTGCTCGACATGACGGTCGAGGAGGCGCTCGCCTTCTTCGAGAACATACCGGGCATCCGCCGCAAGCTGCAGACGCTCTTCGACGTGGGGTTGGGCTACATCCGCCTGGGGCAGCCCGCCACCACGCTCTCGGGCGGCGAGGCGCAGCGCGTCAAGCTCGCGAGCGAGCTGCAGAAGCGCCAGAGCGGCAAGACGTTCTACATCCTCGACGAGCCCACCACCGGGCTGCACTTCGAGGACGTGCGGCAGCTGCTCATCGTGCTGCAGCGCCTGGTTGACGCGGGGAACACCGTGCTCGTGATCGAGCACAACCTCGACGTGATCAAGTGCGCCGACCATCTCATCGACCTCGGGCCCGAGGGCGGCGTGCGCGGCGGCCGCATCGTGGCCGCGGGGACGCCCGAGGAGGTGGCCGAGGTGGAGGGCAGCTACACCGGCGCCTTCGTCAAGCGGATGCTGGAAAAGGAGAGGTAGCTTTTGCCCACATGCCGAAGGCTTCTTGACAGGCCGGGGCGCATCGTCCACAATGGCCCTTGCTACGGGGAGCCCGAATCGAAGGGCTGAGAGGCAGGTGCTCCTGCGACCCGCGAACCTGATCTGGGTAATGCCAGCGTAGGGACTTAGCGTGACACCGGTTGAGCGCATGAGGCCCCGCTTGCATTTCGCAGGCGGGGCCTTTGTATTCCGACCGTGAGGAGTTCTCATGCAAGCAAGCGTCGCCATCCAAGTGCTGCCCGCCACGCTCGACGATGACGAGGTGGTGCGCATCGTCGACGAGGTGATCGACTACATCAAGTCCACCGGCCTGTCCTGCTACGTGGGGCCGTTCGAGACCACCATCGAGGGGGATGACTACGACCAGCTGATGGACGTCCTGAAGGAGTGCCAGCACGTCGCCATCGCCGCCGGCGCCCCCAAGGTGTCCGCCTACATCAAGGTGGAGTGGAAGCCGGAGGGCGAAGTGCTCTCGATCGACCGCAAGGTCACGAAGCACCACCTCGCATGAGCTTGAGGCAGCTCGCGAGGAAGTACCTTCCGGCGACGATCGCGCTGCTGGCGCTGCTGGCGCTGTGGCAGGTGCTGGCCACGAGCGGGGCGGTGCCGAGCTACATGCTCCCCTCGCCGGGAGACGTGCTGGCGGTGTTCCCCCAGGACGGCGCGCTGCTCGCGCACCACACGCTGGTGACGCTCCAGGAGGCGGCTCTCGGCTTGGCGGCGGGCGTGGCGGCGGGCTTCGCGTTCGCGGTGCTCATGGACGCGTTCGGCACGCTGCGCCGCGCCGTCTACCCGCTGCTGGTCCTCAGCCAGACGGTCCCCGTGGTCGCCATCGCGCCGCTTCTCGTGCTGTGGCTGGGCTACGGCATCGCGCCGAAGGTGGTGCTCGTGGCCCTTGCGACGTTCTTCCCCGTGGCGGTCGGCCTGCTGCAGGGGTTCCAGTCGGTTGACCAGGACGAGGTGAGCCTGATGCGCTCCATGGGAGCCAGCCGCTGGCAGGTCTTCCGCTTCGTCAAGATCCCCGGCGCGCTGCCGGAGTTCTTCTCGGGCCTGCGCATCGCCGCCGCGTACGCGGTGGTGGGGGCGGTCATCAGCGAGTGGCTGGGCGGGTTCAGCGGGCTGGGCGTCTACATGACCCGTGTTCAGAAGGCGTTCGCCTTCGACAAGATGTTTGCCGTGATATTCGTGGTGTCGGCGATCTCGCTCGTGCTCATGCTGCTGGTGGGCCTCGTCGAGCGGCGCGCGATGCCGTGGCGTCACGTACATTCTGAAAAGGAGAAACGATGAAACGACCGAAGCACTTGAAGAGGGCGGCCCTCATCGCCGCCGCGGCGTGCGGGACCGTGCTGGCCCTGGCGCTCGTCGGCTGCGGCCAGGCGCCCCAGAGCTCGTCGGCCGCGTCCGGCGAGGGAGCAGGCGGGACCTCCCCGCAGGCGGAGAAGATCACGTTCGCGCTGGACTGGACGCCCAACACCAACCACACGGGCCTCTACGTGGCCGCCGCGAAGGGCTACTTCGCCGAGCAGGGGCTTGACGTCGAGGTGGTGCAGCCGCCCGACGGCGCGGCCGAGCCGCTGGTGGCCTCGGGGAAGGCCCAGTTCGGGGTGAGCTTCCAGGACACCCTGGCGCCGGCGCTCGTCGGTGACGACGCCATGCCCGTCACGGCGGTGGCGGCGATCGTCCAGCACAACACGTCCGGCATCCTCTCCCGGGCGGGCGAGGGGATGGACCGCCCGTGCGGCCTCGAGGGGCACAAGTACGCCACGTGGGAGATGCCGGTGGAGCAGGCGACGATCGCCCAGGTGATGAAGGACGACGGCGGGGACTTCTCCAAGGTGGAGCTGTACCCGGAGTCGGTGACCGACGAGGTCTCCGCGCTCCAGTCGAAGCAGGTGGACGCCATCTGGGTGTTCCGCGGATGGGGCGGCGTGGCCTGCGACGTGGCCGGCTTGGACACCGACTACTTCAACTTCGCCGACATCGACCCGGTGTTCGACTACTACACGCCGGTGGTCATCGGCAACGACGAGTTCCTTGAGCAGCATCCGGACGTGGCCAAGAAGTTCCTGGCGGCCTTGAAGAAGGGGTACGAGTTCGCCATCGACGACCCGGATGCGGCGGCGGACATCCTGATGGAGCAGGTGCCGGAGCTGGCGGGCTCCGAGGACCTCATCCGCGCGTCCCAGCGCTACCTGGCCGACCAGTACCGCGCGGACGCGGCGGCGTGGGGCGTCATCGACTCCGGCCGCTGGAGCGCCTTCTACCAGTGGCTGCTGGACAACCAGCTGATCGACGCCGCGCTCGACCCGACGTCCGGCTTCACCAACGAGTACCTGTAATGCCTGAGAGCACGTCGAAGCACCCCCTTCTGCACGTGCAGGACGTGGCCGTCTCCTTCGAGGGGCGCCCCGTGCTGCGCGGCGTGTCGCTCGCGCTGCGCCGCGGCGAGCTCGTGAGCCTTTTGGGCGCGAGCGGCGGCGGGAAGACCACGCTCTTCAACGTGATATCCGGCCTGCTGGCGCCTGACGCCGGGCGCGTGCTGCTGGACGGGCGGCCGATCGACGGCTCCACGGGGCACGTGAGCTACATGATGCAGAAGGACCTGCTGCTGGAGAGCATGCGGGTGGCGGACAACGTGGGCCTGCCGCTGCGGCTGCGCGGCGCCGCGAAGGCGGCGGCGCGGGCCGAGGCGGAGGCCCTCCTGCCCAGCTTCGGCCTCGCGGGCACCGGCGGCCTGTGGCCGTCCCAGCTGTCCGGCGGCATGCGCCAGCGGGCGGCGCTCGCCCGCACGTACCTCTTCTCGCGCGACGTGATGCTCCTCGACGAGCCCTTCTCGGCGCTCGACGCCATCACCAAGTCGGAGCTGCACGCGTGGTTCCTGGAGACGCAGCAGCGGCTGGGGCTCTCGGTGCTGTTCGTCACGCACGACGTCGACGAGGCGGTGCTGCTCTCCGACCGCGTGCTCGTGCTCTCCGACGGCCGCATCGCCGCCGACGTGGCCGTCAGGGGGCCTGCGGCGCGCACCCCCGACTTCGCCCTTACGCCCGAGTTCCTGGACTGCAAGCGCCAGGTGCGCGGGTTCCTCTGAGGCCAAGGGCGCCTGCCGCCCTTGGCCCCGTCACCTCCGCGATCCTCCTTCTCGGTTTCGCAATCGCAGGTCAGGGGCGTGTTCGCTGTTTGGCGGGCCTGATGCTCTATAATGGCCCATTATGCAAAAACGGACACGGGAGAAAATAGCGCTCGTCCTGTTCGTGCTGCTCGTCGCGTTCGCGGGGGCGGTGCTGACGAGCTACTTCACGACGGGTCGCTCGTGGAGCATCGCCGCGTCGTTCGTCGACGACACGATGGGGCGCATGGACGGCTACACGGCGATCGTGTACGCGGGCGTGGTCGAGCCCGAGCCTGACGAGGCCGCCGCTTCGGACCCCGAGCCCGCCGCGCCTGCCGACGCGGGCGAGGCGCCTGACGGCGCGGCTAACGTGACCTCTGGGAATCCCGAAGGCGCCGCTGATCCCGCGGCGGGCGATGGCGCCCCGGCTGATCCCGCGCCCGCCCCTGACCCCGCTGCAGGCGAGGCGCCTGACGCTGCGCCTGCCGACAATCCCGAATCCGCCGACTCCGGCTCAGCTGCGGCCGACGCGGGCGCAACCTCCGCTGATCCCGAAGGCTCTTCCATTCCCGTTCCCGACCCGCCCGGGTTCTCGATCGTGTTCCCCGACCGCAGCGCCGAGGGCTCCGCGAACGAGCCTCCCTCGGCTGCGGACAGCATCGGCTTGGGGATCCTGTCGATCGTCCCGCGCCCCGTCGAGGAGGGCGAGGAGGCCGTGTACGCGTCGGACGTGTGCCGCCTGTACGAGGACAAGGGCGCGCATGCGCTCACGCTGAACGTCGCCGACGCCGACTCCTACGCTGACCTGCAGGTGTTCTACGTGAACGGCAAGCGCGTGGGCGTCTACTCCATCAGCGCGTACGCGAACAGGGTGCGCCTCAAGCGCTACCTCTCGTACTTCGACAGCCGCGACGTCGACGTGGTGGTGTGCCTGACGCCGCGCGCCTCCTACCTCGCCACCTACGAGGGTACCGACGTGGTCATCGTGACGACCGACTCCGAGGGGATCTCGGTCGACGGCGAGACGCACGACGGCACGCTCGTCACCCGCTCGCCGGAGAAGGGGCAGGTCGGCGTCGTTCTGCTCAGCTCCAACAACGTCCCCTCGGCGCGCGTGATAACCTCGCTGTAAGAGGGCGTGCCGGCCACCTGCGCCGAGTGCGCGCCCGCGCGGGCCCGAGCGCTCCCACCCGCGGGCCCGAGCGCTCCCTCCCACGCGCAGGCGCGCTGCGCTGGGAGCAGAATGCATGAGAAAGCCCCCGTCTCGTGACCGAGGCGGGGGCTCATGCCTGCGCGGGCGGGGGCACCTGCGCAGCGGCATGCGATGCGGAAGCGGGGATTTACACGATGCCCTGGGCCATCATGGCGGCGGCGACCTTCTCGAAGCCGGCGATGTTGGCGCCCATCACGTAGTTGCCCTCATGCCCGTAGCGCTTCGCGGCGTCGTCAGCGGCATGGTAGATGGAGACCATGATGCCCTTGAGCTTCGCGTCGACCTCCTCGAACGTCCAGGAGAGGCGCTCGGAGTTCTGCGACATCTCGAGGCCGGAGGTGGCCACGCCGCCGGCGTTCGCGGCCTTGCCGGGCAGGAACACCACGCCGGCTTCCTGCAGGTACTCGGTGGCGTCGAGCGTGGTGGGCATGTTCGCGCCCTCGGCCACGATCTTGCAGCCGTTGGCCACGAGGCGCTCGGCGTCCTCGAGCAGCAGCGTGTTCTGGCTCGCGCAGGGCAGCGCGATGTCGCAGGCCACGCTCCAGTCGTAGCGGCCCTCGTGGTAGACGACGCCCTCGCGGCGGGCGGCGTACTCGGAGATGCGGCCGCGCTCGACTTCCTTGATCTGCTGCACGAGCGCCACGTCGATGCCGTTGGCGTCGTAGATCCAGCCGGTGGAGTCAGACAGCGTGACCACCTTCGCGCCGAGCTGCTGGGCCTTCTGCGTGGCGTAGATGGCCACGTTGCCCGAGCCGTGCACCGTCACGGTCTTGCCCTCGAAGGAGTCGTCATGGCACTTGAGGTACTCCTCGACGATGTAGATGAGGCCGTAGCCGGTGGCCTCGGTGCGGGCGAGCGAGCCGCCGAAGGGGAGGCCCTTGCCGGTGAGGACGCCCTCGAAGCAGTTCTTCAGGCGCTTGTACTGGCCGAACATGAAGCCGATCTCGCGCGCGCCGGTGCCGATGTCGCCGGCCGGCACGTCGGTGTCAGCGCCGATGTGGCGCATGAGCTCGGTCATGAAGGACTGGCAGAAGCGCATGACCTCGGCGTCGGACTTGCCCTTCGGGTCGAAGTCGCTGCCGCCCTTGCCGCCGCCCATGGGCAGCGTGGTCAGGCTGTTCTTGAAGATCTGCTCGAAGCCGAGGAACTTGATGATGCCGAGGTTCACCGACGGGTGCAGGCGCAGACCGCCCTTGTAGGGGCCGATGGCGCTGTTGAACTGCACGCGGAAGCCGCGGTTGACCTGGACCTTGCCCTCGTCGTCAACCCAGGGGACGCGGAACATGATGACGCGCTCGGGCTCGACGATGCGCTCGAGGAGGCCGGCGGCCTCGTACTCGGGATGGGCCTCGATGACCGGCTCCAAGGACTGCAGGACCTCGGTGACGGCCTGAATGAACTCAGGCTGCTCGGCGTTCTTCGCCTTGACCTGCTCGATGACGTTCTCAACGTAACTCAATTCGGACCTCCTAGTGGATGATTGACCTCCCGCGAGCGCGTGTCGTGCGCTTGCGGGCTGCAAGCGCGGCATCCTTACGTTGCGCGGACGCCGCCATTATATGATCGCGCCTTTCCGCGTGGCGATCTTTTAATAAACCAGAAACAAAAAAACGTCATCTGCGCAGGCCGGCGGCGCCCAGGGCGCGCAGGCGGGGTCTCACGGCTCGGCGGCGCCCAGGGCGTGCAGGCGGAACCTCACGGCTCGGTGGCGCTTTTGGCCGCCACTCACTCGAAGCACCGACAACGCCCCTTTTCCATCCACCATTTTGGGAAGCTGGATGGAAAGCGCCCGTTGTCGGCGGTTCGAGCCCCTAAAACCACCGACAACGGCGCTTTCGCATCCACTTTCCCCGTGAAACCGCCGATAACGGCCTTGTTTCATCCAGGATCACCTGAGGGGTGGATGGGAATCTGCCGTTGTCGGTGGTTCGCCTCAGGGATCGCTTGGGAGGTGGATGGAAAAACGCCGTTGTCGGTAACGGCCTTATCTCATCCCAGATCGGCACGCCCGGCTCGCGGAATAGCCGAAAGAATTTGGAGTTGAACTCCAAATTCCACATCATGTTCTTCTTGTTGTTCACGCTTGAGCGCACCGTTGCCCTGCTAGAACTCGATGACGTGCGGTTTGATGACGGGTCGTGGCTCTCTGAAAACTTTTTGTCCTATAACCCGAAAACGAGACGGCCGGAGGCTTTGTACGCGCACAATGGCGGACACTCCCGGCTCTGTCATCGTCTATCCTACGATCATCCTCTCGAAAGCCAACGAATCACCGATGTATGGTCTTTAAAGCCTCCCTGCCTACTGAATATCATAGTCAGCCCAAGCTTTCCATGCTTAACGCCTATCAACATACTCAGTCGCCTTGTCATAAAGGATATGGGCTCGGAATTAATGTTTGTCATGCGAATGGATATAAAATGGATATACTAAGGATATACTAAGGATATACTAAGGATATACATAAAAAGATAGGAGTGATTTTGTGACGAAATCGACGGACAGGCGCGCGGGTATAGTTCGAGACGGACGCAGGGAGTCTTCGCGTAAAAAGGTGCTTTTTACGATGAGCACTGCCGAGGACATTGAGCTCTCTGGCTGGGCTGATCAGGATGGTGTTACCAAGTCCGCTCTGTTGCATGACATGATTGGTCGCGAGCGCAAAAGGCGAATACTTCAAGGACGATATGGAACGGAGATCGACATGATTGCAGGCTATACCGAAACATCTCTCCTAGGAGGCAAAATCTGGCGTGGCGATAATCTTGCAGGAACTGATGCCGGGTACACGCGCGTTAAGGAATTCATCGAGCGCTATTCGCACGATGATCGGACGCTCTCCATCTACAACGCGCTCGACGAGTCGACCGCGGAGATTAACTGTTCGGTCGAGGATATCCCAGAGATTGTGTCGTTCGTTTATAACCTTGAGCACGCTTATCCCATGACGTTCATCGGCGAAAGCCCATCGTCTAAGTCTTATGTGATCGGTATGACGCTTACACGCGGTCGCATCCAGACACCTGGTGTATATCGAGCTGAGAACGGTAGGCTCCACTCCGTGCTTCCGTCGAATCTGGCGTAAGGAGAGGCGATATGGGTTTACCGACTATCGATAGAGTCTTTATCTGCGGTGTTGAGCGGCGAAAGCATAGAGATCGTTCAATACGCCAACTCGACGAGCCCAGTCAAGGTACGTTGTAAAGCGTGTAACCATGAGTGGGAGGAGACGTACCCCCGCATCAGGGCTGGTAAGTGTATGTGTCCGACATGTCATCCCGAGCGGAGGACAAATCGTCCGACGGGCGCTCCAAAGCCGAAACGCGAGACGCTGACGCCCGAGCAGGCGCTGGCGAAGCGGGCGCGGCGATACGCAGAAAAGGTCGCAGTGCGCAGTGGCGGAAAAATCGAGGTGGATGCTTCGAGCTATGTCGGTGGAAAGGATCCTGTTCGTGTAAGGTGTTTGAACTGCAGGCACATGTGGACGCCACGCACCGACCGTTTGCTAGCGAGGCCGTATTGTCCGAAGTGCACGAAGGCTCATTAATAGCGCGAAGCCTTTTAAGTGATTCTATGGGCTGTCGTTTCTGAAGGCGGTTTCCGAGCAAGGTGCGGGCTTTGCGCCCAAGCGCTGCATGGAAGATGTTGAGGCGAGGAGAATTTTCGCTGCGCTTGACGCTGATGTCATGCAGGCGAAGTTGGAGGAGCGTGCTGCAGCCATTCCGATCGGCAAGGGCTGCTTGTCCTCTGCGAGTGCTAAAGCTGCGCCGAGACCCCAAGCACGGATAGCGGGCTCTGTTTCTGCTGTCTGGCTAATGAGGCGAAATCGAGAGATGTTAATGTGCGTTGCTTGCGGCAACGGGCGGTTTTGCCTTATAAGGGTGACAGCAGCTGCATCAACCGGAGAAGTCGGGAGAAAGAAGGCCGCCCCATGCTGAGCGAGAACATCAAGTCAATGAGAAGGTCGAGAGGGCTTTCCCAGCAAGAGCTTGCGGTGAAGCTGGACGTGGTTCGACAGACGGTGTCAAAGTGGGAGCAAGGGCTGTCGGTCCCTGACGCCGACCTGCTGATCTCGTTGGCGGAAGTGCTTGGGACGTCCGTGAGCACGCTGCTGGGGGAGCGCGTCGGAGAGCCGGAAGCCGATGGCATGAAGGCGCTTTCCGAGAAGCTGGAGGTGGTCAACCTGCAGCTTGCCCGGGGAAAGGTCAGGCGAAGGAGGGCTCTGCGGTGGCTTTTCGCGGCGCTCGTCGCAGCCACGGTGATGTTGTACGCGATCCTGTGTGCGCTGGAAAGCCCCTATCTGGGCTGGGATTACGGCGATCCCGAAACCGCCGTTCTCGGAGTGGGATTCCATGCGGCCGAGTGGCTGTTCGTCAGGGTGGCGCCGATTGTCCTCATCGGTGCGCTCGCTGGCTTTTTCCTGGTGCGTGAGAAAGAGTGAGCTGGCTGGCGGGTCATGGCTCGCTGGCGACCCCAGTTGGCTCGATCTCCCGCCGGCAAGTTCCGAAGAGGCAGCGGATGATATTAGGTTTGCACGCGGGGGAATGAATAACCGTGTAGAATTCTTGCAGGGAGCAGAGCGTGTCGGAGTTTTGCCGCGAAAGCGAGGGGGTTCAATCATGTACGAGCTAGAGGTGACGTCACCGCAGTTTGAGAACGAGGGATGGATGCCGGACAGCCTGGCCGGCTATGCTGAGGATAATTCTCCGGAGCTTATAGTAGGCGGTATTCCCGAGGGGGCCATGACCCTGGCTCTCGTGATGGACGATCTGGACCATCCGCTCGTGAAGGGGTTCAATCACTGGGTTGCATGGAACCTGCCGCCGAGCAGCAGGATTCCGGGATCAATACCTCGAGGCGCGACCATGGAAAACCCGATACGCATTGAGCAGGGGATAGGCTATGGAAAGCACGGGTACAGGGGGCCTAAGCCGCCGTTCAACTGGAACCACAGGTACAGGTTCACGGTGTATGCGCTGGATGCGCAGATCGACATAAGCGCTGACAGCAGAAAAGAAGAGCTGATGGAAGCGATTGAGAACCATGTTCTGGCGAGCGGCACGCTGATAGGGAAGTACCAGAGGCGCCACGCGTAGCAAGCGTGCTCGCGGAGGAGAGCGTGCGCTTGCCCGCTGACTCCGCGCGCGCGTGAGGCCCTGGGGGAGGCGGGCGGCAAGGACGCCGTCAACATGATCGAGCTCGCGTCGGGCAGGTTCCGCTACTCTTCAGCGTCCTCCACTTCGATGAGCTCGGCTTCCACGACCTCCTCCCACTCCTTCTCGGGGGCGTAGGGGGGCACCTCGCCAGCCTCCTTCGCCGCGCGCGCCTCGGCGAACTTCTCCTTCATCGTGGGGTTCTTGCGCGTAAGGCGCTTCACGGTGATGCCGGAGAGCTTGTCGTTGGCCAGGCGCAGGTTGTTGTCCGAGCTCGTGAGCTCGTCGCGGATCTTCTCGAGCTTCTTGATGGTGGCGTCGATGTCCTTGACGGCGGCTTGGAACTTGTTGCGCGCGAGCGTGCAGTTGCGGTCGAACTTGCCCTTGAAGTCCTCGAGCTGGTCCTCGAAGTAGGTGACGTCGACGTTCTGCTGGCGCACCTCGGCGAGCTCGCGGCGGTAGTCGAGCGAGCGCATCGCGGCGTTGCGGATGAGCGTGATGAGCGGGATGAAGAACTGCGGGCGGATCACGTACATCTTCTCGAAGCCCGACGAGTACGACACGTCGACGATGCCGGTGTTGTACAGGTCGCTGTCGCGCTCGAGCAGCGACACGAGCACGGCGTACTCGCAGCCCTTGGCGGTGCGGTCGCGGTGGAGCTTGGCGAAGTGGTCCTCGTTGCGCTTCTTGTGCGTGGAGTCGTCAGCCTCGTTCTTCATCTCGAACATGATGGAGACGATCTCGTTGCCGTCCTCGTCGCATTCGCGGTAGATGTAGTCGCCCTTCGAGCCGTCCTTCGCGTCGTTGTCCTTCTGGAAGTAGGCGGTCCTGAAGGCGGTGGCGCGCAGCTTGTTGAACTCGTTCTCGCAGAACTGCTCGAGGCTCTCGCCGATCATCTTCACCGACAGCTCGGCGCGCATGTGCTTGATGTTGTCGATCTCGCGGTCGCGCGCGTCGATCTGCTCCTGCATGAGCGCCTCGCGCGTGGCGAGCTCGGTCTGGTGCTGCGCCGCGATGCGCTCCTGGTCGAGCTTGCTGAGGTCGAGCTGCGACCTGAGCTCGGCGATGGCGCGCTCGGCGGCGCGGGACTGCTCGTCCCAGGCGCGCTCGGCGTCGCGCGCCTGCTCGTCGCGCTTCCGCTCGGCCGCCCGCGCCTCCTCGGCCGCGCGGGCGCGCTCCTTCTGCAGGGCGAGCTCGCGCTCGGCCTCGGCGCGATCGGCCTGGGAGGCGAGCTCGGCCTTGAGCGCGTCGATCTCGTGCTCGGCTTGCTGCAGGGCGAGCTTCGTCGCGGCCTCGGCGCGCTCGGCCTGCGTGGCGAGCAGCGCCTTGAGCGCGTCCCGCTCGCGCTCGGCCTCCTGCAGCGCGCGGGCCTGCGCGTCGGCGGCCTCGCGCGCGGCGAGCTCGACCTGGGCGCGCGCGGCCTCGCGCTGGGAGTCGAGCTGCGAGGAGAGCTTGGCGATCTCGGCGTCCTTCGCGGTGACGGCCTCGGCGAGCTTCGCCTGGGCGCGCACGGCGGCTTCGGAGAGCGCTGCCTCGGCGCGCGTGGCCGCCTCGGCGAGCTTTGCCTCGGCGCGGGCGGCGGCAGCCTCCTCGCGCGCCTTCGCGGCGGCTTCGACCTGCTTTCTCTGCGCGGCGATCTCGCGGGCGAACTCCTCGCTGCGCACCTGGCGCAGAAGCTCGGCGTAGCCGCTCTCGTCGACGACGAAGGTCTTTCCGCAGTGGGGACACTTGATCTCGCTCATGGGTCACGTCCTGTCGCTTTGGCTGTCTCGATCTGCCTATTATAGTGCGAAGCGGCGCGGTGATGTGCGAACGTGCGTGCCGTCGCGCGCCTTTTGCTTTACCATAAGGGGTTGTGACGAAAAGCAGGGGCTTGCGCGGGTTGGCGCAGCTCGGTGAGCCCGGCGGGCTTGCGCGCGCAGCGCACCGGCGGCCTGGCGCACCCGGTAAGCTCGGCGGGCTTGCGCGCTCGGTGAGCCCGGCGGCCTGGCGCGCCCAGCGCACCGGCGGGCCCCGGCGAGACGAGGGAGGGCGAAGGAGGTGCCCATGACGGCGAAGCAGTGGATCTACCTGGCGCTCGAGCGCCCCGAGGAGGCGAGCGCCGCGGGGCGCGCCCTGAGCTTCGCCCTGGTGGCGCTCATCGTGGCGAACGCGCTTCTGGTGGGCACGACGGGCCAGGTCCTCTCTCCGCTTGCGACGAGCGCCGTGGGCGTCGTCAGCCTCTGCTCGACCGGCGTGTTCGCGGTCGAGTACCTCTGCCGCGTGTGGGTGGCCGACAAGGTGCACCCCGAGTGCGCGCCGGCGCGGGCGCGGCTGCGCTACGTCTTCTCGGTCATGGGGATCGTCGACGTGCTGGCGTTTCTGCCGGCGCTCTTCGTGTGGCTCGCCCCCGAGTCGGTGGTGCTGACGGACGCGGTGCGCGTGATCCGCCTCGTGCGCCTCATCAAGGTCACGCGCTACATGCGCGGGCTGAAGTCGCTCTCGCGCGTGCTGGTCAAGCACCGACAGGAGATCGTGGCGTCGCTCATGGTCCTGGCGCTTCTGTGCATCGCGGCGAGCGTGCTCATGTACGAGGTCGAGCACACGGTGCAGCCCGACAAGTTCGACAGCGTGCTCACCGGGCTGTACTGGGCGATGACGACGGTGACCTCGACGGGCTACGGCGACCTGGTTCCCATCACGCCCGCGGGGAGGCTCATCGGGTTCGCCACCATGACGCTCTCCATCGCGGTGGTGGCGATACCCGCGGGCATCTTCTCGGCGGGCTTCGTGGCGGAGTTCCGCCAGGAGGACCGGCGCAAGGCGGACGCAGAGGACGCGCGTGCGGAAGCGGAGCGCGCAGCGGAAGCGAAGGGGCGCGCGAGCGAGGCCGGGAACGCAGGCGCGGCTGCGGCCGGGCATGCGGGCGAAGCCGCGGCCAGGAACGCGGGCGCGGGTGCGGAAGCGGAAGTCGAGCGCGCAGGCGCCGCGCCCGCAGCGACGCAACCATCTGAGGAAGGAGAGCGCGCGGACGCGGCGGCGCCGGCGCGTGCGGAGGGGGAGGAGCTCCCATGATGGGCAAGGCAGTGCGTTGGACGGTGTTCGTGGTGTGCGCGGTGGCGCTCGGCGCTGCGGCGGGCGCGTTCGCGTGGGCGTTCTTCTTCCTGATGAACCGCGGCATCGAGCTTATGTGGGGGACGCTGCCCGAGGCGCTGGGCTCCCCGGTGTGGTACCCGGTCGTGATGTGCGCGGCGGGCGGGCTGACCATCGGGCTGTTCGCGAAGCGGTTCGGCGACTACCCCGAGGGGCTCAACGAGGTGCTCGGCAAGGTCAAGCGCGACAGCCGCTACGAGTACGACCACATGGGCGCGTCGTTCTTCGGCGCGCTGCTGCCGCTTCTGTTCGGCGGGAGCATCGGGCCCGAGGCGGGGCTCACGGGCGTGATCGCGGGGCTGTGCACGTGGGTGGGCGACCGCCTGCGCTTCCTGGGCGCGGAGTTCCGCGAGCTGTCGTCGGTGGGCGTCTCGGCGGTGGTGAGCGCCATCTTCTCCGCGCCGCTGTTCGGCCTGGCGGTGCCGCTGGTGGGCAGCGCCGACGGGGCGTCCGACGCGCGCGGCGAGATGCAGCTGCGCGTGCCGCGCGCGACGAAGACGGCGGTGTACCTGTGCGCGGTGGCCGGCGCCCTCGGCATGATGATGCTGCTGGGCGACCTGTTCGGCACGGGCGGCGGCCTGCCTCGCTTCTCGGGGATCGAGGTGGGCGCCTACGAGCTGGCATGGGGCGTGCCGCTGGCGCTCGCGGGCGCGGCGGCGGGTGCGCTCTACCTCGCGAGCGGCGTGGTCGTGGGCGCCATCGCGCGGGCGATGGGCGACCGCCCGGTGGTGAAGGCGCTGGTAGCGGGCATCGCCCTGGGATGTGCGGGCATGTTTCTGCCCTTCGCGATGTTCGCGGGCGAGGAGCAGGCCATCGAGCTCGAGCAGATGTGGACGTCGCTCGGCGCGGGCGTGCTCATCGTCACGTGCCTCGTGAAGGTGGTGGCGACGCAGGTGTGCCTGGGCTTCGGCTGGCGCGGCGGGCACTTCTTCCCGATCATCTTCGCCGGCATCAGCCTCGGCTACGGCTTCGCGGCGCTCACCGGCGCCGACGCGGTGTTCTGCCTGTGCGCGTGCACGGCGGGCCTCCTCGGCTGCGTCATGCGCCAGCCGATCATGGTGGCGCTGCTGCTCTTCCTCTGCTTCCCGGTGAAGGGCGTGCTCGTGATGTTGGCGGCCGCGGCCATCGGCGCCGCCGTGCCCGTGCCGCGCTCGTGGCTGGGGGAGCAGGGCGCGAAGGGCGCCAAAGGCAAGCAGGACGCGGGCGCGCAGGCGGAAGGCGCTGAAGGCGAGCGTGCAGCGGACGCGCAGACAGAGGCGCGCGGCTGATCGGGGCGCGCCCGGCTCGGCGGCATCCTCGTGCGCGTGAGGCCGCGGTCTTTCCAATAGAGGCTAATAGAGGCTGGGGCGGCGGTGCTCGAGCACGGGCACGGCCTCGCGCGCCGCGCGCACGCGCGTGAGGTCGATGTCGGCCGTGAGGAGCAGGGGCGCCTTGCCGGGCGCCTCGGCGACGGTGGTGCCGAAGGGGTCAACCACGCGGCTGCACCCGATGCAGCGCTCGTCGGCGCGCGAGAGGCCTGCCACGTACATCTCGTTCTCGACGGCGCGCGCGGTGAGGAGCGCCGCCCACTGGTCGGCCTTGCGCGGGCCGTCCACCCATGCGGCGGGGAGTACGAACAGCTCGCACCCGGCGCAGGCGGCGGCGCGCATCACCTCGGGGAAGCGCAGGTCATAGCAGATGGCGAGCCCGAGCTTGCAGAACGGCGTGTCGATGGGATCGAACAGCCTCCCGCCCGCCGCCATGCGCTCCGACTCGCGGCAGTCGCCGGCGTCGAACAGGTGCGTCTTGCGGTAGAACCCGCGCCGCGCCCCCGCGCTGTCGACCACCACCGCCGTGTTGTAGGGGAGGTGCGCGCCGGCCGCCTCGGGCGCGTTGCCATGGGCCGCTGCTTCCGCCGTTTCGCCTCCTGCGGGCGCCTCGCCCGCGTCGACGCCGTCGGCGCGCTCGTTCATCGTGTAGATCATCCAGAGGCCGTGCGCGGCAGCGATGCGGCTCATCTTGCGGGCGAAGGCGCCGTCGAGCGGCTCGGCCGAGGCGAGGAAGTCCTCGCGCGTCTTCTCGAACGGCGTCATGAGGCACTCGGGGAAGGCGAGCAGGTCGACGCCGGCTGCCTGCGCGTCGCGGGCGCAGCGCTCCACGAGCGCGACCACGTCGCCGTCGGCGGGGTGCGTGCACTGGGCGAGCCCGAGTCGAAACGTCATGGGGAGCCTCCTCTTCGCGGTGCGCGGTCTGCGTGTTCGGGTGCGCGCGGCGGTCTGCGCGGCGCGCGGCGTGCGGTCTTGGGCCCATGGTAGCGCATGCGGCGCGAGCGCAGCGCCGTCCTTCGGGGAGCGATGCGCGCTGGCAGCGCGTCGGCACGCGGGAAGTGGTGCTGTTCGCCATGCTCGTGATCGTGAGCCCGGGCAGCCTCGAGGGCGCAGAGTCGCGTGCCCGCCTGGTGCGGGCCAGCTGGGGGCTACTCCTCCTCTTGCTGGGCGAGACGGTCCTCACGCGCGCGGTAGCTGCGCCAGGTGAAGTACTGCACCACCATGAACAGCGTGCCGAACATGCCGAACATGAAGACGAACATGGCGATGTCCCCTGCCCAGGTGACCCCGCCCCAGCCGAAGAAGGCGACCTCGTTGTAGAGGCGCCCGCCCACGGCGGCGATGCAGATGAGGGCGGTGACGCCGAGGGTGGGGGCGATGGCGCCCGTGTCGAGGAAGCTTCTCGCCTCCAGGTAGCGCAGCGAGTCGCTGTAGATGCCGCGCCTCGCCATGAGGAGCGCGACGAGGGTGCAGGCAGCCACGAGGAAGGCGAGCTCGAGGGAGCTCGTCGCAAGCGGGGTGCCGTCGGCGTCGGTCTGCGCCAGGTAGTTGTAGCGCGTGAAGACGTCGAAGAGGATGCCGAACGCGAGCACGTAGAAGCCGGCCTTGTAGATGGGGCCGAGCTGCGCGGATACGCGCTCGTCTTTGGGCGAGGGGGTGAAGAGGTGCTTGAGGGTGTTCATGGGGATTCCTTTCATCGAAATATCACTCTTCCCAGAAGAGCTCGTCGAGCGTCTTGTCGAGCGTCTTGCAGATGCACACGCACAGGTTGAGCGTGGGGTTGTAGCTACCCGACTCGATGAGGCAGACGGTCTGCCGCGTGACGCCCACGGCAGCGGCCAGCTGGGCTTGCGAGAGCCCTGCCGCGCGTCGCGCCTCCCTGAGGCGCACGTTCTTGGTTCCTTCCATGCAGTTCCTTCCTGCGCATCGCGCGAACGAGCTTCAGCTTGCAACGAGATGGAACTTGGCAAGGCACAATGAGCGCTCCGTTGCACCTTGCCAAGCTCCAGTCCACGGTGATACGTCGCTTCGCTGTTGCCAGTTCTCAACTTCCAGCGGCGTGTCCGCTTTGCTGACGCCTGACCCTGTTTGCGATGACGTGCCGCTTCGTTGGCGTCAGGTTTCGGCCTGTGGCAGGATGTTGGCTTCCCCTGCGGGATGCCTCTGATCTCTGCCGGGCTTGATGTCGGAAATATATGACATTTCGAAATATGTGTCAACTATATCTGACAAATTGTTTTCAGGATTCCCTCATCCTTCAGTGCGGACTCATCTCTTTTCATGCATCTCGTATTCCGAAAAGAAGAAGGCGCCCGCCGGCTAAGAAGCCGACAGGCGCCAAATTCAGGGCGGCTTTAACGGTTGCGTTTCGCAAAACACGTTTCGCAAAACGTGTTTTGCTGGGTACGATTCGCGAAACTCAATCTGCTAAACGCGATCCGCAGATCACTATCCTCAAAGCGGAACGCTGGGTTGTAGCTCGTGAATCGCGACCCGCAATCACGATATGAGAAGCGCGTTTCGCGAAACGCAAAGCGGGTTGCGGATTGCGGGTCGTGCGTGTGCTTGGGATTAGGCGGAAGCGCCCTCCTCTTGCCAGCGCTTGAGGTGGGGGAGGATGGCTCCCATGATGGAAACGGCCTCCTCGTAGCTGACGTGGGTGGACTCCATCATGTAGGGCGCGCAGCGCTCGATGAGGTCGTCCATCGACTCCTCGCCTTGGAATGCGCCGTTCTGGTAGCACCACGTGCAGTACTCGTCTGACGCGCTTCCGTCGGCGTTGGTCCCGTGCGTCTCGGGATCTCCGAAGAATCCCATGCCGCAGCTCTGGCAGTACCCGTCGATGCTCTCGGGTGCCTCCACGAGGTGCATGAGCGGCACGTCGAGCGTGACCGCGATGAGCTTGCACATGTCGATGCCGGGTGTCGTCTCGTCGTTCTCCCAGCGTGACACGGCCTGCCGCGTGACGTAGAGCTTGCGCGCCAGCTCTTCCTGGGTGAGTCCGCGTGCCTTGCGATGCGTTGCGATGGCGTTTCCGATAGCCATGGGGGCTCCTTTCGTGAGAGTGCCCTCACATTCAACCATGATATGCGGCATACGTAAAGCAACGCGCTGTTGCGTGGCGGGCGTCGCATGCAGGTTGCTGCAGCCTGCGGGCCGTTGCCTCACCTCGCGCGAACGAATGTTTCACGTGAAACATTCGCGGATGACGAGTTAAATCCAGGGGTAGCTTTTCCGAAAGGTAGCGAAAGGTAGCAGTAAGCACCCTTTTGATCCAACCCCAAGCCTAAGCGACGTATCACGCAACGTGTCGCGCAAGACGCATGACGCTCGTTTCGTATGTGAGAAGGCGTACTCCAATGAACGAACGAATGTTTCACGTGAAACATTCGCGGATGAGCTGGTGCGCTGCATTTGCGGCAACGCACGAAGAGAGGCAGATCAGGATGGCAGAGCATGATGAGCGTCGTGTCGGGGTAGCGTACATGAGTGCTGCGTCAGGGCAGCGTGCAGAAACGAAGCGAGGAGGTGATGCGGTGGACGCTGCGTCAGGTACTGTGGCGGGTACTGTGTCAGATATTGCGGTGAGTGCTGTGTTCAGCGCGGTGGGCTCGCTCGAAGGCGCGCAGGATCGCTCTCAGGCGCGGCATGGCCTCGGTCCACGAGAGGTTCTGGCTGAGGAGGACGAACGCAGCGCCGTGGAGCTCATAGGCGGCGAGGCGCGCGTTGCACTGCGCGAAGAGTCCTTGGGATACCATGCGGTCGAAGAGCGTAGTCTGCAGGCGCAGGGGCTGCTCGATGAATACGGCTTGGTAGAGCTCGCCTGCGTGCGGGTCCTCGAACTGGTTGACGGTGAGCATCTTGCGCAGGCAGATGAGCCCGGCGTCTTCGAAGAAGGGACGGTAGCCGGTGAAGATCACAGCTTCGAGTTCGTCGTCGCTTTGCGCGAGAGAGGATGCGGGATCGATGGCCGCCTCACGGGGTGCGCCGACCTCATGGGGTGCGCTGTCTTGGTCGGAGAGATCTTGGAGGTGCGCGAGCTCGCGTTCGATGATGGCTTCGAAGATGGCGCGCTTGCTCTTGAAGTGGTTGTAGAGCGAAGCGTCCTTGACGCCGACGCGCGTCGCGATGTCCTTCACGGTAGTGGCGGCGAACCCCTGCGTTGCGAAGAGCTCCATGGCGGCGTTGAGGATGTCGTTGCGCGTGTCGCGGGCGGGTCCTGCTGGTCTCGGCATGGTGACGTTCCTCTCGTTACGATTCGCAAAACACACGATAACTAGTAAGGACTAGTATAAATATAAAATAAGTAAACGCTAGATATAAACGTAAAAATGCTGGCATATGCTGGTAATAGCGATGTGAGCTTTAAGGATAAGCAACCTTGTCCCAGATGTTTCTAACCAAGTGAATGCTCGTATATTGATATAAGCTAGCAATTACTAGTTAAATCCAAAATGAAGTGCGATAACCGATGAACGACAGCCAATGAGGTAGCGCGCTGGCGGTCGTTCTGATGTGCGGCCGCTCGATTATGCCGCCAGACACAGAGGCCATGCTGATGCTTCAGTCCCTTGTCTCGTGCGGAGACGCTGCGGGCTGTTGGCAGGACGTAGCTACGTGCGCAGGCGGCGGCGCGAGACGAGGATGGTCGCGGTCTTGTGGACGAGGGGGCCGGGCGTGCGTAGGCAAAGGGGGCTGCGTGTGATATGATCGCGCTGATGTCCCCGAGCAGTTGAAGGAGGTGGGGTGCATGTCGAAGAAGCGACGCGCGGACGCGCGCGGCAACGCGAACGTGGTGTGGCGGCAGTCGGCTGAGGAGGCCACGCTGGCGAAGAAGCCGCGCTACAACGGGTTCGCTTGCGGGCATGGCGCGCAGGGCGACGTGAAGTACAACCGCGCACGTGCCAAGCGCAGCTGGCGCGACCAGATGAGACAGGAAGGAGCCCCGCGGGGCTCCTTCCCTTGTCTGCGGATGAGTTCGCGTCAGTTGGCGCGAACTTTTTACCAGCTCGCGTGACGGGCGCTACTTGATGCGCGTGTACTTCTCGCGCAGCTTGCGCTCGCCGAACGCGCGAATGCCGTTGGGGTTCGCGGGTGCGCCCGCGTCGCGCTTCGGCTTGCTCTTGCCCGCGTCGTGCTTCTTGGGGCCCTGGTAGCCTTGCCCGTCGCGGCTGGCGAAGCGACGGGGCTTCTTGTCGAAGTCGCGTCCGCCGCGCCCACGGTCGTCAAAGCGACGCTCTCCGCCGTGGCGCTCGTCGCGGCCCTTGAAGCCGCCCTTGCGGTCGTCGCGATCGAAGCGACGCTCCCCGCGGCGCTCGTCCTTGCGGTCGAAGCGACGCTCGCCGTCACGGCGGTCATCCCGCTTCTTGCCGGCGAACCCGCCGCGACGATCATCATGCCTGCGGTCATCGCGGCCCTTGAAGCCGCCCTTGCGGTCATCATGGTCGAAACGACGTCCGCCGTGCTCGCCTTCGCGCTTCTTGTCGAACCCGCCGCGACGGTCATCGCGCCTGCGGTCGTCGCGGTCGAAGCGGCGCTCGCCGTCACGACGATCGTCCTTCCGGCCGAACCCGCCCTTGCGCTCACCGAACCCGCCGCGCTTCTCACCGCGGTCGTCGCGGCCCTTGAACCCGCCCTTGCGTTCGTCGCGGTCGAAGCGGCGCTCTCCGCGGTACTCGTCCTTGCGGTCGAAGCTGCGCTCGCCGCGGTGCTCGTCCTTGCGGTCGAAGCGGCGCTCTCCGCGGCGGTCGTCCCGACGCTCGTCGCGTCTGTCGAACCCGCCGCGCTTCTCGCCATGCTGGCGGTCGTCGTGTTCGAAGCGCCTCCCGTCGCGGCGTTCGCCGCGCTCGAAGCGGTCGTCGTGGCGGCTGCCACCGCGGTCGTCGCGCCTGCGGTCCTCGCGGGGGATGATGCCCTTCTCCTCGAGCATGCGGCGCTCGCGGCGCTCCTCGCGCTCCTCGCGGGCGCGCTCGCGCTCCTCGCGGGCGCGCTCGCGCTGCCAGTCGAGCTCTCCCTTGTAGCCCTTGCGCTCGCCCTCGGAGCGCCTCGGCTTGCGCTTCTTCTTCCCCTTCTCGAGGATGGAGAGGTCGAGCTCGTAGGTCTCCATCGGCATCACGGGGATGTCGCGCCCGATCAGGTCCTCGATCTCGCGCAGGATGCGGCGCGAGTTGGCGCTCACGAACGAGATGGCGTAGCCCGACTCGCCCGCGCGGCCCGTGCGGCCGATGCGGTGCACGTAGTCCTCGGGCATGTCAGGCAGGTCCAGGTTGATCACGTGGTCGACGCCGACCACGTCGATGCCGCGCGCGAGCACGTCGGTCGCCACGAGGATGTCGGTGCGGCCCTTGCGGAACGCGTCGAGCGCGCGGCGGCGCTGCCCCTGCTTCTTGTCAGAGTGGATGGACTCGGCGGTGAAGCCGGCGTCGATGAGCGCCTGGGCGCACTCCTCGCAGCGGGTCTTGGTGCGCGCGAACACGATGACGCGCTCGTGGCCCTTCTCGCGCAGCACCGCCTCGAGCAGCGCCTGCTTCTCCCTGTAGGGGACCGGCATGATGAACTGCTCGACGGTGGCCGCCGTCTCGCCGCGGTGCGCGATCTGCACCATCACCGGGTCGTGCAGAAGCGAGCCGAGGTTCTTCTCGATGGACTGGTCGATGGTGGCGGAGAACAGAAGCGTCTGGCGCTCCTTCGGCAGCGCCTCCACGATGGTGGTGACGTCGGGCAGAAAGCCCATGTCAAGCATGCGGTCGGCCTCGTCGAGCACGAGCGCGCCGATCTGCGTGAGGTCGACCACGCCGCGCTCCATGAGGTCGCACAGGCGCCCGGGCGTGGCGATGAGCACGTCGGTGCCGCCCTTGATCTCGCGGATCTGCGGGGCGTAGGGCGTGCCGCCGTAGACGGTGGTGGCGAAGTGCCCGGTGGCGCGCGCCACCTTGATGCAGGTGAACGCGATCTGCTGCGCGAGCTCGCGCGTGGGCGTGACCACCAGCACGCGCGGGGCGCGCTTGCCGCGGCCGGCGCGGGGCAGGTTGCTCAGAAGCGGCAGCAGGAAGGCGGCCGTCTTGCCCGTGCCCGTCGAGGCGGCGGCGATGAGGTCGCGGCCCTCGAGGACCACGGGAATCGCCTGCTCCTGCACGGGCGTGGGGTTCTCGTAGCCGAGCTTCTCCACGGCGCGCAGGGCGTCCTCGGACAGCCCCAGGTCAGCGAAGGTGACGGCGACGTCGACGTCGGCCTCCTCGGTCTCGGCCGCCGCCTCCTCGGGGTCGAGCTCGTCGAGGTCCGCCTCGTCCTCGGCGTCAGCGTCGGTGAGGTTGTCGGCGTCGGTGGCGTTGTCGTCGGCGTCGGCGAAGCTGTCGGCGTCAGCGGGGTCGTCGCTGTCGGCAGCTTCGATGGCGTCAGTGGCGTCGCTGCCGTTGTCGATGGAATCAGAGTTGGATTCAGCTTCGGGAGTCGGTTCAGTCGCAGCTTCGGCAGCCTCGGTAACCGGTTCGGCTGCGGTCTCAGCAGCAGGTTCGGTCGCGTTCTCAGCAGCAGGTTCGCCAACTTCGACCTCGGTTTCGGCCTCAATCTCGGCTGCGGCCTCCGCTGCCGGCTCGACCTCGACCTCGGCCGCGGCCTCGACTGCGGCCGAGGTGGCAACCTCGGCGGTCGCTTCGGCAGCCTCGCAGGTCAGATCCTTCTCGATAGGTTCAGTCATGGGGGAGTTGCTCCTTCTCTCTCATGACGCACGTGCCCAGGGCATGCGACGGGCGCGGCACAGCGCCGCCCCGCGTGTTCGCAGGCTTGGTGATTGCGTCGTTTCTCTTCCGGTCCGCGTTTGCGCGGCGCCGTCGCACCCATCCCCGTGGGGTGCTCTTTGCTTTACTCGAGCCGCTTTCTGAAATCTGCAAGCGAGGGCGGCTTCCACATGGCCGCCTGAGCGTGAAGAGAAACGAGAAAGAATTTCGCGTGAAGCAGCCGACTAGTATGAAGGAAGAATCAGGCGCGCGAGGCGAGAAGGGGAAAATCGCGCCGAAAGTCCCCAAATCTCCACGATCAAGGCATCCCTTCCATGCCACCTTGGGCAACGTACCTTTCGCATGCCGCCTGGGTAGCGTCCCTTCCATGCCATCCTGGTCAACGTGCCTTCCTACGCTGCTCTGGTCAAGGCACATTCCCATGCTGCCCCGAGCAGCGCATCTTCCCGCGTCGTCCCAGGTGGGAGAATGCCCCTTTATGTCATCCTGAGCGGAGCGCCCGCAGGGCGCGGAGCCGAAGGATCTGGTCGCGAGGGGAGCGTGCATGCGAACGCACCGCGCCCGGGAAGGCGACTCCATGTTGCATAGGATGACATAAAGGGGGCGCTTCGCTCGCTCGGTGACGTGCGAGGGGGGCGCCGGAGTGGCAATCGCCCCCGCTTCGCCCCCGTCTCGTGCTTTTGTCCTATTTGTCCCGCACGGGGCTGTCCTTGCCGGGGCGGATGAAGAAGGCCGCCACCAGCATGATGATGCTCAAGGGGATGATGGTGTAGAGGCATGCGTCCCAGTAGGTGGCGCCGCCGTCGATGAGCCCGCCGTAGATGGGGCTGAAGCAGTTGCCGATGCACTGCGCGAACTGCAGCACCGCCATGCCCATCGTGGCCGCCATGGCCGACTTGTTCATGATGGCCGGCGCCAAGGGGCGCAGGCCGCCGCCGCCGAAGCCGGCGCAGATGCCCATGAGCACGATGCCCGCCCACACGAGCGCCTCAGAGCCGGTCTGGAACATCAGGTAGAAGCAGAACAGGTAGAGCACGGCCACGCCCATGGGGATGATGCGCTTCATGCGGTGGGGGAGTCGCGCCATGATGCCGCCGCCGACGGGATTGGCAACCAGGCTGATGCCGGTGACCACGGCGAGCCCCAGCCCAGCCGACGCCTCGGTCCAGCCGTAGCCGGCTGGCGGCGCGCTCTGCAGGAACGTGGACAGGTACGTGTTCACGATGCCGGTCTGACCGGCGATGAACACCACGAACACCAGGCCGAGAAGCCAGATCTGCACGTTCTTCAGCAGCTTGACGCACTCGGCGAACGTGCCCTCCACGTTATAGGACGCGCCTTCGCCCTCCGGCACGCGATAGCAGACCCAGAACAGCACGAGCGCTGCCGTGGCGAAGGCCACCACGAACCCGAACACGCCCTGCCAGCCGAAGGCCGCGGCCAAAGGCGGGCAGATGAGGGAGTCGAGCGTGATGGACAGCGGCACCCAGCAGCACCACAGCCCCAGCGCGATGCCGCGCGTCTTGTCGGGGAACCACAGCGTGATGAGCGTCGGGGCCGACACGCCCGCAAGGCCGATGCCCGTGCCCTCCAAGAAGCGGCCGAGCATCATGGTGAGGGTGTTGTCGCCGCCCGCGATTTCGATGAGGCCGCCCGCGATCACGCCGAGGGCCGACAGCGCGATGGTGTTGCGCAGGCCCAGGCGCCGGCAGATGAAGGCGGCGGGGAAGGCCAGCACGATGCCGATGAGCGACACCATGGTCATGAGCATGCCGAAGCCGCCCGCGTCGAGCCCGAAGCAGCCCTCGGGGCTCACGCCGGGAATGTAGATGAAGTACAGGGGGATGGATACGATCTTGAACTGCGCCATGGGCGCGGCGAAGCTGATGAGGAACGTGGTCAGCCAGATGACCCAGGCGTAGCGAGGCGTCTTCTCCTCCTTCAGCGTGATGTTGGACTCGGCTATGGGGCGAGGCTTTCTGTTGTTGACGACGGAGCGGTCTTTCTCCTCCATGATCCCCAACCTTTCTCTTTTACGTATGCGTTACAGATACAGGCGTTGCTTTCTCCGCGTGAGGTGCGCCTTCGCGTGCGCGCTTTGAGCCGCAGGTGGCCCTTGCCGGCGTGCTTTGAGCCACGGGTGGCCCTTGCCGGCAGCAGCCGTCGTCGGCCGCCTAAAGGCCGCAGGGTCCCTCGGGCTCGGGGTTGTACGCCGGCTCGGCCTCGACCTGCCACTCCTCCAAGATGACGTTTCCCCGGTACTTGTACAGGCCGTAGATGCCGAAGAAGTCGTAGTCGGCCACGGTGAACTTGCCGCCGAGGGAAGTGACGAACTCGGCGGCCTTCTGGTTGAAGCCGTCAGCGGGAAACACGTAGAGGTTTGCGATGTTGTCGCGGCTTCCCGTCGGCGCGAGCATGACCGCGGACCCCATTTGGACGGGCAGGCCGTCGGTCTTCATGCGCAGCTTCTCGATGAGCATCTTCGGCTCGAAGAAGGCCAGCCAGTTGCGGCGGTTGAGCTTGGCGCACTCGGCCCACAGAAGCGTGCGCTTCTGGCTCTCGTCCCGGTAGACCTCGTTGAAGAACTCCTGGTAGGTGCTAGAGCGCTCAAGATAGGCGGCGAAGCAGGGCAGGATGTCGCCTCCTGCGGTCGCAAAGAGGAACATCTTCTGCAGGGTTGCGCGGTCGCCGACGGGGGAGACGTCGATCTGCGCCTTCAGCTCGTCTATCTTCATGAGGGCTCTCCTTCTCGGTGAAACTCGAGGAGGGGGCGTGAAGCGAACGCGCCCCCTCTCTTGTCCTCAGCCAAGCTCCGGGCCTGGCTGAGGACGGTAACAACGCGGTGAGTCATCGCGCCTTTAAGCGCAAGGCGGGACCCACAGGTACTGCTCGGACTTGTCGTCAAGCTTGCGTGCCAGCTCGTCGACGGGGCCGAACGTCATGCACTTGGCCTGGCAGTGGAACACGCACGAGGGGAGCTTGCCCTTCTCGAGGCGCTCGGCGCACAGGTCGCAGATGCGGGTGAACGACGGGATGAAGTCGTAGACGTAGCGGTCGGTGGGGTTGCCCTCGGCGTCCTTGATGGGCCACGGGCCGTTCTGCATGACCTTCACGCCCCACTGCTCGAGCGGCAGCTCGTGCTCGGCCTGGCAGGCTACCTCGCAGGAGTAGCAGCCGGTGCAAAACTGATAGTCAACCAAAATACCATTGCGTGCCATTACAGGTCCTCCTCGCTGCAGCGGTAGATCTTGCACAGAGTGCACTTCAGGTCGGCTCCGAAGCCGGTGCGGCCAGGCTTGTTCGCCAGGAGCTGATTGATGTTGGACTGGCGGAAGCCGTACAGGTTCGGCTCAGCGCCGTCCTGCTCGGGGAACCACCAGCCGTGCTGCGCGGCGATCTCCTTCTCGGACACCTCGTAGGTGATGCGGGCGCGCTGGCGGCAGCGGCCGCGGTGGTTCTCGATCCACACCCAGTCGCCCTCGCTGATGTTGTGCTCAGCGGCGGTCTTGGGGTTGATCTGCACCCACGGGTCGGGGGTGAGCTGGCGCAGGTACGGGATCTGGCGATGCTCGGAGTGGAAGAACGAGGTGGTGCGGGCGCCCGTGATCATGATGAGCGGGTACTCCTCGTAGAGGTCGGGCGTGGACACCGGCCCGATGCCCGGCTCCTCGATGTAGGGCAGCGGATCGTAGCCGTACGCCTCGAACAGCGTGGAGTAGAACTCGATGCGGCCGGTGGGGGTGTTGAATCCCGGCTGGCCGTCGGGGCGCATGAGGCCCTTCTCGTACTTCTTGTAGACGTACTTCTGGTACACCGGCCCCTGCTTCATGAGCTCGTGGAAGGTGAAGCCGGAGGGTTTGACGATCTCGTCGTACACCTCGTCCTCGGTCGCCCACGGCCAGGTGCGCTGCTTGCCTTCGGGGCGGTTGATCGCCTTGTTGAACTCGTCGTCGTTGTCGAAGTACTGCGCGAGGCGGCGGTTGATCTCGCAGTCGGAGAGCGCCTCGCCCTCGGCCGCGCACCCGCCGGTGATGGCGGACAGGAAGTAGTAGTGCGCGCGCACGGAGTGCTTCTCGGCCCAGGTCTGGACCGGCATGACGATGTCGGCGCAGGACTGGATGGTCGGGGTCATGAACACGTCGCAGGCTGCGATGAACTCAGGCTTCTTCATGGCCTTGTACCAGCGGTCGGTCTCGCAGCTCATGCAGGCGATGCCGTTGGAGGTCTGGATCCAGACGCCCTTCACGCCGCCGGCCTCGCACACCTCGAGGCACATGTCCGGCATGGCCTGGGTGAGGCCGTAGCGGTACATCGGGTACTCTTTCCAGCCGACGCGCTTCTTCTGCGTCTCCTCGTCGATGAGGTCGTAGATGCCCCAGGCGCCTGCGGAGGGCTGGTCGACGCCCATGGGGGCGGCGGTGTAGCACATGCCGCCGGGGATGTCGAGGTTGCCGGTGATGGTCCACAGCGCGGCGATGGCGGCAGCGCAGGGCGTGCCCTGGGACTGCATGTCGACGGCCAGGCCCCACACCACGTTGGCGGGGTGGGCGTTGGCGAACATGCGCGCGGCCTCGACGATCTTCTCCTTGGGGACCCAGGTCATCTTCTCGACCTCGTCGAGCGACAGCTCACGGGCGCGCGCCGCCAGCTCGTCGAAGCCGTAGGTCCACTTCTCCACGAAGTCGTGGTCGTAGAGGTCCTCGTCGACGATGACCTTGATCATGCCGAGCGCGAGCGCCGTGTCGGTGCCGGGGCGCAGCATCAGGTGGATGTCAGCGTGCGCGGCGAGCCAGGTCACGCGCGGCTCAACGGAGATGAGCTTGCAGCCGAGCTTCATGGCGTCGGTCACCCAGTGGCCCATGAAGAAGTCGGGGTTGGAGATGGTGGGGTTGCAGCCCCAGACGATGGTGCACTCGGGGCACACCCACTCGGGGTCGTCGTAGCGCAAGGCCGTGAACTGCGAGAAGTCGGCGATGAGCATGCCGCCGTACGTCATGATCATGAGCGACAGGCGCGGCAGGTAGCAGGCGGTGCCGGACAGGAAGCCGTACTCGTTGGGCGAGCCCATTGTGTTCGCGATGCGGCCGACCTGCCACTGGTTGTCGCGGGCGGTGCCGCGCAGGCAGTGGATGGAGTCGCCGCCGTAGGTCATCGCGATGCGGCGGAACTCCTTGTAGCAGGTCTCGAGCGCCTCGTCCCACGTGATGCGCTCCCACTTGTTCTCGCCGCGCTCCCCGGCGCGCTTCATGGGGTACAGGATGCGGTCGGGATGGAACTCGACCTGCTTGAAGGCCAGGCAGCGCGGGCACAGCGCACCGCGGTTGTACGGGTCGTCCGGATCGCCCTCGCACTTGATGAAGCGGCCGGTCTCCGGGTCGGAGTACACCAGCACGCCGCAGCCCTCGTGGCAGCCGGGGGCCGACCACACGGACGTGCGGGTGACGAGCATGCCGTCCTCCATGTACTGCCACTCGCCTGGATGCTTCCAGTCCTGCATCTCGGGTCGCTCGCCAGCGCCGAAGTTGAATTGGTTCTCCTCCTTGGTGGTGCCAATGTCGTCGCGGTCTTTGGCTTCGATTGTGGTTTCTACCATCGCAACTCCTCTCGTATGGTGCGCCCGGCGCAGAAGCTCCGGGCGATCCCTCGCGAGGCCGGCGCGGCGTCTTGCCCGCCAGCCTCGTAGCTGCGCGAGTGTCTGCCTCGCGCGGCTAGGGGAGCGCGGCGCCCAGGTGTCTTCCCTGAGCGGCCTCTCCCCCGAAAGGCTGCGGTGAGTATGGCACGCCCGCTGGTGGGCGCCATAGCCACATGAGTATGCAAAGAGAGGAATCAGTACGTTGGTATGAGGCCTTGAACTGGGAGGATGTGAAAAGTCCCCCTAGCGTCCCGCGATGTCCTTCGCGTCGAGGGGAAACTCCTCCACGAAGTCCATGAGCTTCTGCTGGGAGTGGATGTCAAGCTTGCGGTAGATGTTGTAGATGTGGCTCTTCACGGTGTGCGGGGAGATGGTGAGCTTCTCCTGGATGTAGGCGGCGTTCCGGCCCTTCGCCAGGAACTTCAGGATGTCGGACTCGCGCGGCGAGAGCTGGTAGAGCTTCGCCACGGCAGCGCAGCGCGCCGCGAAGAGCTCAGCCTCGCTCATCGACACGCTCACCACCGTGGTGGTCGCGTTCGCGCGGTCGCTCTCGTCCGGCGAGCTGCCGTCGACCTCGTGGTGGTTCTTCACGGGGAAGAACGCCATGACGGTGGCCACGAGGGCGACGGCCACCACGAGGCGGATGGTGGTGAACGCCCCGGCGTGCGCGCCGAAGGCCATCGTGGCCACCGTGGCTATGATCCAGCCGGCGGCAAACCCGAGCGCCGCGACGCACAGGCGCATCGGAGCCTGGCGGAACAGCGGGACGTCGCGCACCGATGCGCTCTTCTTCACGATGAACGCGTAGTTCACGCAAGTGAACAGCGCCCATGCGATCATCACCACGCACGAGCAGCCCAGCTGCATCCACCCCTCCAGAAACGGCGTGGCGATGCAGGCGGCCACGGTGACGAAGACGAGGATGCGCTGGATGGAGGTGATGCCGACCTCGTGGTGGAGCATGGAGAGGGCGGCGACGAGCAGTGCGCCTGGGAGCGCGAACAGAAGCCCTGTGAGGACGTAGGCTTGCCCGGAGTTGAACAGGTACACGAAGGTGAGCGCGAACACCACGCCGAACATGAAGAAAGACGGCTCGATCTCGGCGGTGAAGCGCCAGGTGTCGGACGTGGACTCGAGCGGCGCGCGATCGGCGTTGCCGTCGACGTGCTCGGTGGCGAACACGAGCAGGCCGACGGAGCAGAGGATGTAGACGAAGCTGAAGGCGGGCTGAAGGCTCTCGGGTGAGATGGCGGCCAGGCCGAACAACAGCACGCCGCCGCCGAACGCCAGCCCGGTGAAGCGGCCGTACTGGCTCGTTCTCAGGCGGCTGCACACGTCGAGCCACGCTACGCTGAAGTAGGCGAACGACAGCCCCGCGAGGAAGTTCACGGCGTAGATCAGGCCCAGCGGGACGAGCATGCCGCCGTACAGGGCGAACGCCATGAGGGGCAGGGCGACGCTGCCTATGACCCCTGCCGAGACGCAAGGCGGCGAGAACAGGTTGAACTGCGGCGACTTGCCGAGCGCGTGGAGGGCCACGTAGCCCGCAGGCGTGCCGACGAAGATCCACATCTGCGCGAAGTCGCGCGCGTCAACGGGCGCGCCAGGCGGAAAGTCGCAGAACAGCCAGTAGAACGACACGAGCGTCCAGCCCACGAACAGGGCAAGCCCCACCATGCCCAGGAGCTCCATCGCGGATACGCCCCGTTGTTCGTCAGATTCGACGTCAGCCATGCTTCCTTCCTCCCCCTCATGATAACGCCTCAAGGATTATAACCCAGGCAACGCCCTTGGGGTCCCCCTCGATTCTGCGGCAGGCAGGGGGAGACGCGCTACGCCTGGCCGGGAGGCTTGACGCCGCGGGAGGCGGCGAAGGCGGCGGAATCATCCATGCCGAACTCCTTGCAGGCTGCGGACACGCCTGGCGTGGCGCCCGTCGTGGCGTCGACCTCTCCGTCGGCTGCCTTCAAGGTGGCGAAGGGGGAGCGGGGACGTCGTGGCGTCCCGGGGGCGGCGGCAGCCCCGGGGATGGCAGCGGTCCCGGGGGCGGCGGCGACGGCGGGCGGCGCAGGGCTGCTCCCGTCGTCAAGCTTGCGGGCTGCATCAGCGAAGCTCGTGGCGCCCGTGCTCGCGTCGACGTCCTCGGGGCTACCGGCGGTGCGGGCTCCCGCTTCAACATCGGCGCTGGCTGCATCGGCGGCTATGAAGCATCGTCCGCATCCTCTGCAGGGCGCGCAGCGCGTGCCCCGGCGTGCCTCGGTCATGGTCGTCCTCTCTTCGCAGAAGCGCCCCAGCGAGTTGCGTGGCTTCGCTGGGGCGCAGGGGTCGTGCAAGGCGGGGCGCGCCGTATGGAGGATGGGCGCGCCCCTGACGGGCGCTGTTCGCCAGGGGCAGCGCCCGGGCAAGTGGCGGGCGGCGCGCTATGCGGCCGGCTTGCCCTCGGGCTTGCCAGCGCCAGCAGGCTTCTTAGCCGGCTTCACGCCGAGGCTCAGGATGATGCCCACGACGCCGACCGGCACGAGCGCCCAGAAGGCGAGCATCGGGTCAACGTGGATGCCCTGGCCGATGGCCTCCTGCACGGCGGCGCCGATGGCGGGGCCGAAGTCGGCCGGGGTGCCGCCGCCGGCGAGCACGGCGACCTTGGCGTTGATGGCCACGTTAGAGGCGGCGGTGAGGCCCTCGTTGAACGGGGCGAGCACGTAGCTCGTGGCGATCTGGCCGGCGTACTGGCCAAGCGTCAGCAGCGACAGGCCGAAGGCCACGGCAGTCTGGCCGCCCCTGAACACGAAGGTCGGGACGAGCGGGCGGCAGCAGGCGTTCAGCATCATGTTGCCGATGCAGAAGAACAGCACGTAGGGGATGAAGAACTCGGCCTTGAAGGCAAGCGCAGAGCAGATGGTCAGGCCGATGATGCCCACGACCACGCAGATGTACTTCTTGTCGCGCGGGGTCTTGTCCAGGATCAGGCCGCCGATGGGGGCCAGCGCGCCGCAGGCGCAGATCAGGCCGCCCCACAGGCCGGCGGTGGCAGCGTCCCAGCCGAAGCCGCCGAGCAGCTCAGGCGTCTGCAGCCAGGTCTTGAGGTACTGGGAGAACGCGTAGTTCATGTAGTTGAAGATCACGAACATGATGATGAGGCACCACAACTGGCGGCTCTTGAAGTACACGAGCACGTCCTTGAGCGGCTTGCGCTCGGGAGACACCTGGGAGCGCTCGTTCTCGCGCGGGGCGCGGAACAGCACGGCAAATGCGATGGCGACGACGACGATGAGCGCGCACCACGCCCACTGCAGGTTGTTCATGGACTGGCCGACGAGGTTGTAGACGCTGTCGTTCACGAAGTTCGACAGGAAGATGCCGATGGGTGCCCAGCATGACCAGATGGCCATGGCGCGGCCGCGCGTGGAGTCCGGGAACCAGATGGACACGCAGGTGGGGCCGGAGACTACCGTGGTGGACAGGCCGAGGCCGAGGATGAAGCGGCCGGCCAGAAACGCGTAGAAGTTCGAGCCGACCGTGGCGGCGCTGATCGCGGTGCCGATGATGGAGAGCGCGAGGCCGGCGAGCGTGCCGACCTTGGCGCCCCACTTGCGCACGATGAACGTGGTGGGAAGCGCCATGATGAGCGCGCCGATGGGCACGAGGCCCATGACATTGGACAGCAGGCTGAAGTTCGCCGGGTTCTGGAACAGCGGGTTGTTGGCCGCCAGCCAGTTCTTGAACACCGGGAACGTGATGCCCGGGAGCCACATCCACGCGAACACGATGGACACGGCCGCCAGCAGCGACACGGCGAGGCAGGCCCACGC
Organism: Adlercreutzia sp. ZJ242; assembly: GCF_011038995.1. NCBI lineage: Bacteria > Bacillati > Actinomycetota > Coriobacteriia > Eggerthellales > Eggerthellaceae > Adlercreutzia > Adlercreutzia sp. ZJ242. Next base: position 67,743 of record NZ_JAAKEE010000002.1, on the reverse strand, counting down.
GTACGACGGGGTCTTCTCTACGGGCTTTGCCGCAGCGCCGGCTGCGGCAGCGTTAGGATTGCTCATGATTCCCCTCCTTGGGAAGGAGGGACGCGCGTACGCACGCCCCTCGTTTTAGTTCGCGTGATTACAGCTTGAAGATGCGCGCTGCGTTGCCGCCCAGCATGAGGTCCTTCTCCTCCTGCGTGACGTCGAGGGCCTTCACCGAGCCTACCGAGCGGGCCATCCACTCGTAGAACACCGGGAACGAAGAGCCCAGCAGCAGGTGGTCGGCGCCGCATGCCTTTACGGCGAGTTCGAGCTGATCTTTGCTCCAGCTCATGGGATGTGTCATGTCGAAGTAGATGTTGTTCTGCAGGTAGCGGTCGTATGCCTCGCGGTCGACGTTGGTGGCCAGGCGGTTCATGGCCTCCTTCTTCTTCACCGACACGTGCGGGGCGAGCAGGTCCTTGAGCGCGAACCAGTTGCCGCCGAACATCGTGTGGATGAACTTGAGGTCGGGGAACTCGTCGAACATGCCCGAGTAGATCTCGCGGCCAACCGCGGCGGCCTGCACGTGGATGCGGCCGAGCTCGCGGCGCAGCGGCGTGTAGTCGGCGAAGTTGCTGAAGGCGTTCTGGCCGGGCGTATGGTGGATGACGCAGGGCACCTTCTTGTCGTTGAGCACCTTGAGGTAGGGCTTGAACAGCTCGTCGTCGAGGAACTTGTCGCCATAGCTGCAGGCGAACTGCACGCCGACCATGCCGAGCTCTCCCAGGCAGCGCTCCAGCTCGTAGATGTCCTCCTTGCGACCCCACGGCGGGAGCACCGCATTGGCGTAGAGGCGTCCCTCTGACTGGCGGCACATCTCGGCTGCCTGGTCGTTCACGATCTTGCACATGTCGAGCGGCAGCCACTCCTGCCACACCGGCATGCGCAGAAGGGCGATGTCGACTCCTACCTCGTCCATGGCCTTGAGCTTCGTCTCGAGCGTGTAGTCGCCCTCCACGTAGTTCAGGATGTCCTTGCCGTCCTCGGTGGCGAGCACGATCTGGTCTTTCGTGCCGTCGGGAGTCTTGCCCCGATAGGCTTTCAGGCCCATGGTGATGGGGGCGGAGTACAGAAACCCGTTGAGCACCTCTTCGTTGGTGAAGAGGTCGGTGGGCAAGAAATGCATGTTGATGTCGATGATCTTGTTGTCTGCCATGGATTCCTCCTTGTCGGGATGTGATGAGGGTGTGTTGCGAGAGGCGGCGGGGCGTCGGTCCTTTCGTGCCTCTCGCCTGATCGCGCGCCTTGCGTTGCTATTCGCCGCAGGCGCTACTTCTGGTAGATGTCGTTGATGGTATGGGTCTTCATCTTCCGCATGTTCTCGGAGCTGCGCACGCGCCAGTCGATGCGGCCCTGCTCGCGCTCGAGCGGGGTGACCGCGTGGCTGAACTCGCGCGGTGCGCGCACGTCAACGTGGTCGAGGCGCTCGACGATGTCTTCCATTCCCATGGTGTACCTTCCTCTCTGCGGGCACCTTGCCCGCTCGTTATGCGGGGCTGCACGGCCTGGCGCTTGAATTCGGCGCGAAGCGGGTTTGCGCAGCCCCTGGAAAGCCCGGGCGGCGGGGATGTGGGGGCCGCCCGGGCTGGTTCCCTGCCAGGGCGCGGGCCTTAAGCCTCGCGGATGCAGATGACGTGCTGCTTGGGGCTGGTGACCTTGCTCGCCAGCTCGGCGACGTCACCCCACTCCATGCACTGCGCTTGGCACATCTGCACGCAGGACGGCTTCTTGCCCTTCGCGAGGCGCTCTCCGCACAGGTCGCACCATTCGGTGAACTGGGGGATGAAGTCGTACTCGTAGTGCTTCTTGTCAGGCTCGATGTGGAAAGGGCCGAGCTTGCTGATCGTGATGCCGAACTCCTTCTCGGAGTAGCCCTTCTCCTGCTGGCAGGCCAAGACGCATGCCTCGCAGCCGGTGCAGTAGTTGACGTCAACCAGAATTCCCTGATAAGCCATGGTTTTCTCTCCTTTCGACTGCGGTGGTTAAGCCTTGTAGACCTTGCACATCATGGACTTGTAGTTGGAGCCGAATCCTGATACGCCCGCGTCGAAGGGAACGAGGTTGTTGATCTGGGACTCGAACACGCCGAACAGGCCGTCCATCTCGTTCTCGACGTTCTCCTCGGCCTTGTCTTTGCGCTCGGGGAACCACCAGCCGTGCTCGCACTGCATGACGCGCGGGTCGTAGGCGTCGTCGAACGCGGCCTTGTACTTGCACTTGCCGTGCTTGTTCTCGAGCCACATCCAGTCGCCCTCGGCGATGCCGTGCTTGGCGGCGGTGTCGGGGTGGATGTAGCACAGCGGGTCGGGGTGCAGGGCGCGCAGCTTCTTGATCTGGCGCTGCTCGGAGTGGAAGAAGTGCGGCACGCGCGCGCCGGAGGTCACCACGTAGGGGTACTCCTCCACGTCCTCGGGGGCGGAGTAGGGGCTCTCCACCGGCTCCACGTAGCTCGGCAGCGGGTCGAGGCCCGACCACGAGGTGTGGTGGAACACCATGGAGTAGATCTCCGCGCGGCCCGTCTCGGTGCGGAAGCCGAGGCCGCCGTCAGGGCGCAGGTCGCCCGTCTCGTACTTGCGGTACTTGAACTCAGGGTACTTCCAAGTTGCCTCGCGCAGCTCCTCCCACGTGAAGCCGCCGTCCTCGAGCGCGTAGTCCCACATCTCCTCGACGGTGTCCCACGGCCAGGCGATGTCGTTGTTCTCGGGCTTGATGGCGTCGGTGAGGAGCTTGCCGAGCTCGAGGAAGATGGTGTTGTCGGCCTTCGTCTCGCCGACAGGCTCGATGGCCTTGTTGATGCAGCTGATGCGGTAGGCGTTGAGGCCGCCGAAGCCGTTGCGCTCCTCGTAGGTGGCGGTCGGCAGCACCACGTCGGCAAGCGCCATCATGGTCGGGGTCATGAACAGGTCGGACACCACGCAGAAGTCGAGCTGCTTGTACCACTCGAGCTGCTGGATGGCCTGCGCGCCCATGGTGGCGAGGAAGTTGTTGGTGGTGATGTAGGCTGCGCGGATGGGGATCTCGCCGCGCTGCCACGCCTCGATGGTGGCGTTGGAGGAGAGGTTCTTGAAGCCCACGGCGAACATGGGGTAGCGCTCGATGCCGATGCGCTTCGCCTGCTCCTCGGGGGTCATGAGCTCGTCCCAGCCCCACGTGCCAACCCAGTTCGGCTGCTCAATGCCCCAGCACGCGTCGGCCATGACGTTGCCGCCCGGCACGTCGAGGTTGCCGGTGATGCACCACAGGGCGGTGATGGCGTGCGCCGCCTGCTGGCCGCCGGTCTGCTGGTCGAGGGCCACGCCCCACTGGATGGCCGCGGGCTTGGAGGCGGCGTAGGTGCGCGCCACGCGGATGACGTCCTCCTTGGCGACCCAAGCCTTCTCGCACAGGTCGTCGAGGTCCATGTCCGCCACGCGCTCGCAGACGGCTTCCAAGCCGTAGACCCACTTGTCGCAGAAGTCCTGGTCGTAGAGCTTCTCGTCGCAGATGACCTTGAGCATGGCCATGGCCAGCGCGCCGTCGCCGCCGGGGCGCACGCGCAGCCAGTCCTCGCCGGCCTTCGCCGCGATCCAGGTGAGCTTGGGGTCAACTACGGCGATCTTCATGCCGCGCTTCATGAGGTCGAGGATCCAGTGGCCGTAGAAGCCGTCGGCGTTGGAGTAGAAGGGCTGGTGGCCCCAGATGATGCAGTACTCGGGCACCACGTAGCGCGGGTCGTCGTAGCGCTCGGGGAGGAACTGCGAGCAGTCCATGACGCATGATCCGCCGAGCATGCAGGCCATCGACGCGATGCGCGGCAGGTAGCAGGAGTTGCCGGCGAAGTAGGGCACGCCCTCGTTCGGGGAGCCCATGCAGGCGTTCAGACGCGTCACCTGGTGGATGTCGCGTCCCGTGCCCTGGCACATGGCGATCTTGTCGGCGCCGTAGGCGTCGGCGACCTTCTTGAACTCGCGCACGATGATGTCATACGCCTCATCCCAGGTGATGCGCTCGAACTTGTCCTTGCCGCGGTCCTCGCGGGCGCGCTTCATGGGGTACAGGAGACGATCCTCGTGGTAGACGTAGTCGGGGATGCAGAGGCAGCGGCTGCACAGACGCCCCTGGTTGTAGGGGTCCTCCGGGTCGCCCTCCACCTTCACGAGCTTGCCGTCCTTGACGTAGGACAGGATGCCGCAGACGTTATGGCATCCCGGGGCGCTTCGCGCCGTGCCGCGGATGACGGTCATGCCGTCCTCCTCCCACGTCCAGGGCACGTCCGGCGTCTTGGCCGCAGGTGCGGCGGGTGTCGTGTCGGTCTTCTTCGGCAGGCGCGAGCCGCGCTTGTACTGCTTGCCGTTGGTCTCGCCCCAGTGGTACTCGACCGTGTCAGACATAGTTCTCCTCCGTTCAGTTTCGCTTCTGCTTCCTTCGGGTGCTTGCTCCTCGTTTAAGCCCTCTTTTCGCAGCGAGCGCGTTGAGGGACGCGGCCTGTTGCCTCCGTGCCCTTGACTAGGGATGCGCGGCATACGACGCTTCAAGTGCATGGGGGCAACAGGCCGCGCGCAGGAAGCCGCGGGGGTTTCCTGCCAACCCGATCGCTTCCTCGCGCTGCGAGCAGTGATTTCGCATACGAAGTTGAAACAATTCCGAGTGGTTGCAGGATAGGAGCCACTTTGCCGAACCGATCCCCCATGGGGAATGGAGCGGGCAAAATCAGCACGTTCGCATGAACGCGAATCCGCGCTCATGCCGTTGGTATGAGGTTTTCACCAGGGAAAATGTGTTTTCGGAGGCGAAGTGGGCACGCGGGCGCGCAGGTGGGGGCTCATGTCGGAATGCAGATGAAGCGCAGGCGCGCCCTCGCGTCCTACGTCCGCGCCTTATGTCCCGGGCCCCGCGCTTTTCGCTACGTCCTGGGTCCCGCGCTTCTCGCGCCCTGCGCCCTGGGTCCCGCGTTCCCGCGTCCTGCGCCCTTACGCCATTCCCGTCCAGAGCATGATCTTCGGCACGTACCCCATGACGAAGATGACCGCGATGAGCGCCGGCAGGCCGAAGGTGAGCCAGCCGCGCGCCCAGCGCGGGAAGCGGGCGCCTTGGCCCTTGTCGGCCTCGGCGAGGAAGTTCTCCCAGCCCCAGCCGCCGCGGCTCAGGCAGAACACCACGTAGAGCAGGCTGCCGAGCGGCAGCAGGTTGTTCGACACGATGAAGTCCTCGACGGACTGGATGTCGCCGATGCCCGGCACCGTCACGCCCGAGAGCACGTTGAACCCGAGCGCGCAGGGGAGCGACAGCACGGTGACCAGCGCCGCCGTGCGCGCGAGCGCCTGTTTGCGCGTGAGCCCCCACTTCTCCATGGTGAAAGAGATGAGGTTCTCGAACACCGCGATGATGGTGGAGAGCGCCGCGAAGCTCATGAACACGAAGAACAGCGCGCCCCACAGCTGCCCGAGCGGCATCTGGTTGAACACGTTCGGAAGCGTGACGAACACGAGCGCGGGCCCCTGGTCAGGGGCGACGGCGAAGGCGAAGCAGGCGGGGAAGATGATGAGGCCCGCCACGATGGCCACGGCCGTGTCGAGCGCGCAGATGCGGATGGCCTCGCCGGTGAGCGAGCGCTCGGGCCCGATGCGGCTGCCGAACACCTCCATGGCCGAGATGCCGAGCGACAGCGTGAAGAACGCCTGGCCCATGGCGGCGTACACCACCTCGCCGAAGCCGGCCAGGCCGCCGGAGAGCATGCGCCCGAAGTCGGGGATCAGGTAGAACGCGAGGCCCTCGGCTGCGCCGGGCAGCGTGACGCTGCGCACCACGAGCAGCGCCATCACGCCGAGCAGCGCGAGCATCATCACCTTCGTGATGCGCTCGACGCCTTTCTGCAGGCCGAGGCTGCACACGATCAGGCCGATCACGATCACGGCGAGCATCCAGCCCACGAGCTCGACGGGGTTCGCGAGCATGGAGGAGAACACGCCGCCGACGCCCGCGGCATCGAGCCCCGCGAAGGTGCCGGTGGCCATCTTCGCCACGTAGGCGAGCATCCAGCCGCACACCGTGGTGTAGAACATCATGAGCAGCAGGCAGCCGACGTACCCCCACCACGAGAACCAGTGCCAGCGCCGCGAGGGCTGCAGCGTGTCGAAGGCGAGCGCCGAGGTCTTCTGGCTGCCGCGGCCCACGGCGAACTCCATCACCATGACGGGCAGGCCGAGGACCACGAGGAACACGAGGTAGAGCAGGATGAACGCCGCGCCGCCGTACTCGCCGGTGATGTAGGGGAATCGCCAGACGTTGCCCAGGCCGATGGCGCAGCCTGCGCTGATGAGGATGAAGCCGAGGCGCGAGGCGAAGTGCTCGCGCGGTGCGTCGGTGGTCGTCTTGCCTGTCATGTGCCGTTTTCTTTCCTGCTTCGGGGCGTGCGGCAGGTGTGCCCGCGCGCCTTGGACGAAAATGCAAGTCCGTCCATTCTACCCGATCAGCCCGGCCCCGGGCGGCGGAAACTCAGCCTGTTGCCCAAGCGGACCGCGCGCAGTCGCCGACCTACTCACTGCCGCTCGGACAGCAGGCTCGTGCTCCTGTCATTCGGGCTTGAGGGGTGCCGGGTGCTCGCGGAGTGCGTGTGCCATGTCCGGAAGCTGATCTCGTCGACCTGCGCCCTTCGGCGACCGAGGGCTTTCTGGCGGCGACGAAGGCATCGGAGCCTGCGCGCTCGTTTGGACAATGACCCCGCTATCTGGGCTAGATTCGATGACGTTGCAACCTGCGAGAGCGCGCTTCGCACACGACGGTGTGGGTTTCGTAGAACATGCCGATGTTCGTGGTGTCCAGCTTCTGCACGCAATCGGGTAGCCAGTCAAGGTTGTCGTAGAGGGTCATGACGACTTTGAAGGCATCAAGATCGGAAAGGGCAGATGTTGACTGGTATCCTGACCCTTGCCGATGCTCAAACCCTAGATCCTTGAGTGCTGCTCGAATGGTGCTATAGGCGGTCGAACGTCCTGCTTCCCCGAACTTATCGCGAAGGCATTGCGTATCGAGGTCAAAGTAGAGCGCCTTGCGATGCGCGCTTGCGGGACTCATCCTGCCTCCTCTCTTCGCGCCAGCGCAGGAAGAATTCCTTGGCGTCCTCGACGCAATCCTCCTCAGGGTAGTCATCGCTGTTGTACCAGATCCACGTATCTACGTTGTCAAGGAGCCAGTCGGAGTCGTAGAGCGTGAACGTCGCGGTCATGAATCGCTCGAAGGCGCCGTCAGGCTCCTTTGCGTAGTAATACCCTTCGTCGCCTTTGACGAGTCCGTTCTCTTCGACGAACACCTCATCGACGACATGCTGCATCTGGTTGATGTCGTAGATCCCCTCGCGAATGACTTTATCGCGGTTGAGGACAACCTGCATTTTCTTCATGGATGCTCCGTTTCGCGTGGCTGCTCGTTGCTCGGATTATCCCACGGAGCGTCTAGCAGATCTAGGCATGCTGAGTCATTGGAATAGCGCATCATTCTGGCGGGAATATGGCGGAAAGCCCTGCGCAAAGGCAACGCCCGGACGGTGGAAACTCAGCCTGTTGCCCAGGCATCAGCGGGCGGGTCGGCCGCCCCGCGCTGGGGGCGGGGCAGCCCCTTCCCTCAGGCTATGTCCATTCGCAGCGCCTCCACCACGTTGTCGGTCCGGCAGCGGCGCAGCCCGTAGGCGACGCTGGCCGCCATGATGAGCAGCGTGAGCGCGCAGGCGAGCGCCATGTGCCCCCACGGCAGGGCGAACGCAACCCCCTCGACCGACTTCGCCAGCGCGTTGAACAGCAGGAACGACACGATGGCTGCGACGATGACGCCGGGGACGAGGCCGCGCACGGCGTACCCGGCGCATTCGCAGGCGATCATGCGCCGAAACGCGCGGCTGCCCATCCCCACCGAGCGCATCACGGCGAACTCGCGGCGGCGCAGGACGAGCCCGTTGGTCACCGTGTTGAACACGTTGCCCATGGCGATCAGCATAAGGATGCCCGTGAACAGCAGCGAGAACACGTTCACCACCACGACGAGCGTCCCGTAGCCCTCCTGGACGGCCGCGTTGTCGCCCACGTAGAGGTGCGTGCTCGCGAGCGCGCCGTCGCCCTCGGGGTCGAGGTCGAAGAACTCCCTGCCGGCGGCTTCGAGGTCAGCGGCGGCGGTGACGTGCTCGTCGGCGTTGAAACGCGCGACCATCTGGACTGACGTCATGAGGGACCCGGCGGTGCCGCGCGTGGCCTCGGCGAGCGTGTCGGCGGCGCTCAGGGGCAGGACGACGGTGGGGTAGTCGGATCCCCTCCCGTCGGGCGCCTGGTCGGTGACGGCGATCGCCTCGACGGGCAGGTACGTCAGGTCAAGCGCGGAGAGCGGCTTGCCTTCAGGCTCCTTGTCGGCTGCGGCGTAGTCGGAGGGCAGGTAGGCGGAGAAGGCGGCCTCGCGCGCATCCGCGTTGCCGTCAGGGCTCTTGGCGTCGGCGCCCGCGCGCCCTCCGCTGTAGACGAAGCCCTCGACGGGAACTCCCTCGAACGTCGCTTCGGTGATGCAGCTTATCGTGCCGGGCGCCTTGATCATCTCGCGCTGCACGTACGCCTGCCCGTTGTTCGAGTAGCCGGTGGAAAGCGCGATGCCGCGCATCGTGTCGCCAGAGAACGCGTCGGGGCTCGCGCCGACGCTGCGCGCGTAGGCGGCGAACGCCTCGTTCTCGAGGAACTGCAGGTTCACGTGGCCGAAGTAGGTTCCGTCGGGCTGGCGGACGACAGGGGACGAGCTGTTGAAGCGGCCGCCGTCCTCGGCCATGCCTGCGCCGACCATGTCGGCGGGCATGACGGCGGGCATCGTGGCCACCGCCTGCCATCCGAGCGGCTGCACCCCTTCGACGCTCGAGAGCTTCGCGTAGAGCGCGGCATAGGCTTCGAAGGGGCTTGACGCGCCAGCTGCGCTCGCGTCGGCTGCTTCTCCGGCATCTTCGCCGTCTGCGCCCAGATTGCCGTCGGCCGCGCTGTCGCTGTTGCTCGCGCCGTCACGAGTGCCTGCGCCCGCCGCTTCGGCGTCTGGCGAGTAGCTGCGGAAGGTGCTGACGGTGATGTCGCAGGTCTCGGAGGAGGCGATGGCGGCGCCGGTCATGACGTCGAGCGTGGTGCTGAGCGAGCCGGCCGTCATGAGCAGCACGATGGCGAGCGCGAGCGACACGCTGGCGGCGCGGCCCTTGGCGCGCCCGCGCTTGCGGTTCGCCCAGGCGATCTGGCCCGACACGCCGAACAGCCGGTGGATGCCGAACCCACGGGGCTTCCAGACGTCAGCCGTCGCGGCGGCTGACGAGCTCGTCTTTCCAGCGCGTTTTCGCGCGGGGCGCACAGGACGCACGTCGCGCGTCCGGCGTATGGCGTCGATGGCGCTCGCGTTTCCGGCGCGGCGCGCGGGCAGCCACGCGCTCACCATCACGGTTATGAGCGTGAGGACGGCGGCCAGGCAGATCATCGCCGGGTCAACCGCCACGCCGAAGGCGACGTCCTCGCGCTCTCCGATTATGCTCTCGAGCGAGGGTCCGAGGACCCCGAGCACCGCGGCGGTGCCGCCGATGCCGGCGAGCAGGCCGAGCGGGATGCCTGCTGCGGTGATGACGGCGGCTTCGAACGCGATGGCGCGCCTGATCTGCCGCCTCGACGCGCCGATGGAGGACAGAAGCCCGAACTGGCGCGTGCGCTCGGCCACGCTGATGGCGAACGCGTTGTAGATGAGCGACACGCACGCCGCCGCGATGACGCAGGCGAGCACGGCTGCTATCTGGAAGAACGTGTTCCAGATAGCGCGGTCGCTCGTGATGCCCTCATAGCGCAGCAGCGCGTCGTGGTGCGCGATGCCCGCGGAGTCGAACGAGCTCTTCATGGCCTCGTCGATCTCCCCGGCGGTGCGAAGCCCCGCGGTCGCCACGTACACCTTGGCCGTGCCCGCAGCGGTCGGGTTCGCGCTCGCCGCGTCCGCGTCCGCGCCGCCCGTGCCGCTGCCCGCCGCGCCTGCCTCGCCCGCGCCGCCCGCGTCCCAGCCCGTCGCGTTCGCGTCCCAGCCCGTCGTGAGCGCGGCGTACCCCACGCCCGTCGAGCTGGCGATGTTGCGCGTGTCGTAGAATCCCACCACGGTGAACGTGCGTGGATTGAGCTCGACGAGCTTCTCGCCGAAGCCGCCGCCGTCAGACTGCGGGTTGCGATATCCGTCTCCCGAGTCCAGGCGTTCGCCCGCCTCGTCAGGCTCGTACCCCGTGCCCTTGATGGGCGTCTCGCCAGAGCGCGTGCGGTCGTGCCCGGCGAGCGCGCTCGGCTCATCGCCCGCATCCGCGCCGGCCGCCACGAGCTCGCGCTGCCCCAGCTCGACCTCGAGCGTCGAGCCCACCTTGATCGCGTCAGCTCCGAACGCCGACGTGCCCTTCCATGAGCTGGGCAGCATCACCTCGTCCGGCCCTTCGGCCGCGCGCCCCTCCGCGGGCTTGACGGCGCAGATGCGCGCGAGGTCGCCTTCTGTGCTCACGAACGGCAGGTACGCGCCGTAGCGCCTCGCCGCCTCGCCGGGGTCGACGAACCCCACATCGCGCATGACCACCAGGTCGGACGTGCGCGCGTCGGCGCGGGCGTGGGCGATCTCGTCTTCGCTCTCGGTCCAGGCGCTGGCCGTCCAGATGCCGTTGTCGGCTACCTCGCAGTTGTAGAGATAGGCGTTCAGGCTGGTCACGCTTGTGAGCACGGCGGTGAGGAGCGCCGCAGCCAGCGCCACGCCCGCGACGGTCACGCCCGTGCGCACGCGGTTCTTCGCCAGCGAGCGCAGCGTGAAGTTCGACATGACGCTCATCGGCGGATCCTCTCGTCGGAGGCGATCTTCCCGTCCTCGATGGAGATGATGCGGTCGGCGGACAGCGCGATCTCCTCGTCGTGCGTGATCACCACGAGGGTCTGCCCGCTCTCCTTGTTCGACGCGGCGAGCAGCGCCATGATGTCGCGGCTGTTCTTCGAGTCGAGGTTGCCGGTTGGCTCGTCGGCGAGCACCACGGAGGGCGCGTTCATGAGCGCGCGCCCGATGGCCACGCGCTGCTGCTGGCCGCCCGAGAGCTGGTTGGGCAGGTGCCGCTCGCGGCCGCGCAGGGACAGCGCGTCAAGCAGCACGTCGAGGCGCTGCTGGTTCACGACGCGTCCGTCGAGCGCCACGGGCAGCGTGATGTTCTCCACCACGTTGAGCACGGGGATCAGGTTGTAGAACTGGTACACCAGCCCCACCTCGCGGCGGCGGAACACGCTGAGCTCCTCGTCGGTGCGGGCGTACACGTCCTGCCCGTTCATGAGCACGGTGCCCGACGTGGGGCGGTCCACGCCGCCCATCAGGTGCAGGAGCGTTGACTTGCCCGAGCCCGACGAGCCCACGATGGCCAGGAACTCGCCCTGTGCCACCGAGAACGACACGTCGTCGAGCGCGCGCGTGGCGGAAGCGCCTTCCCCGTAGACCTTGGTGAGGTGGCTGACGGTGAGGATGTCCATGTGCATACCTTCCTTCGTTTCCTCGCAGGACAGCTGCTTTCAGCATGGGGCATGCGCCTTGTGCTCTCCTAACGCGCGCATTACAGAAGTGTAATGGAAGCGACCCCGCCGCACGGGGCGCGCCGGCTCGCGCGGTGGATTGCGCGCGGGCCAGAGCGGACGAAACGTGCAGGGCCCAGGGGCTTTCTGTGCAGCGTCGTTCGTGCGAAGGCGCGAGAAACACGCGATCTGATACCGAATTTCTGGAAAAACGATGCGAGAAGGCGCTGCATTGGCTCAAGGAAAACGTACGACCAGGCAAAATGCTGGCGGAAGCTGGGATCGGGCGACTTGGCGGGTATCAGATCGCGTGTTTCTCGCGCCTTCGCACGCCGTTTTGTGCAGCGTCTCCCGCCCCACCGCGAAGCAAGGCGGGGGACGTGAGAATCAACGGATGCGCGACTGCTTGATTTTCGGCAGGGGAGCGGAAGATATGCTTGGGGGGGGGGCGGGCTGCTCTCCTAAGAGCGTAGAGAATGTGCAGAGGCGGACGCGGCATCTTTGAGCACCTCGTCCGCTAGGTAAGAAGCGGGCAGATACTGCATCCCCAGCGAGCCTTCCTCGACCGCTTCAGCGATCTTGCTTCCGTAGTAGATCCCCATTGCTTCCTCTGCGGAGACGTCGAGGCGCTCGGCGACGCAGAACGCCACGTCAGCTTCCAGATGCTCCTTCAAGAACGATCCCAGGCTCTCAACGACGCGCTCGTCCACCGCTATCTCCCCGTCTCGTATGCTCTTCGGAAGGAAAGCAAGACGTCGACGGCGGCCTGGGATACGAAGCAGTACTGGTCGTTCTTGTCGTAGTATTTGAGCGCCTTGAGCGTGGTGTCGATGTCCCAATATCCCCTGAAGTACATGTTCACCGCTTCGTACACCTTGTCGTTCGCGACGCATCCAATGATGACGTCGTATTTTTGGTATGCATTGCCGCCGCGACGGCAGTCGCATACGAACTTCACCCAGTCGGCGTCGCTCTCGTCGAATCGGAGGACAGCGAAGTTCTCGAGGGCGTGTTTGGCGAACTCGTACTCGTTGACCACAGCACTTGCGTCTTCGAGCATGGCCTTGCGCTTGGCCCAGCGCTCGGCTTGGGATCTGTGGGACGTCAGGTAGAATCCCTGGCCGAAGTCGAGGTTTTTCCGAGCGCGCGCTGGGTCTGGATGGAGAACCTCGACGGTTGAGCCGTGGTAGAGGATCATATGACGGCTCCCCTCCTGCGCGCGAGCTCGGTGATCTCGTCAACCAGGCATTGCTCGCCCTGGGTGTGGAGCACGTCGTAGAAGGGGATGACGTAATCGCCGAGGACGTTCAAGTCGGCGAGGGTTCGGTAGGTCTCGGGCACGGTTTTGCCCCAGCTCTCGGCGAGCCGATATATGAGGAAGACGGCGAAGTCTATCTCCCTTCGGGTGCTCTCGTTCATCTCAAGCCTCGCTCTCAGCTCGTCAGGGCCGCCTGCGGAAGGGGTCCTGCGCCCAACAGGGACGATTATAAACCATCGCAGCTCTCGCCGTGCTGAGTGCGCGTGGGGTGCGGGCGCTTGCGCGGCAACGCCTTCGCAACGCCTTGCCTTCCGCTGTGTCTCGCGCATGCGGCGCCCTGGCGGGCGGCCCTATCATGGGAGGAAGCAAAACGGCACGTGAAAGGATGATCCCATGGAGAGCAAAGCTGCTGAGATAGGGAAGGGCGCGGCGGGCGGCGTCGAGAGAAGGCTGTGCGCGGCGGGCGGCGAGACAGGGAAGGATGTTGCCGCTGGTGGTGTCGGAGCGAAGGACTCGAGCGGAGGGGCGAAGGACGCTGACGTCGGCGGTGCGGCGGAGAGGACCTTCGCTTGCGGCGGCGAGAAGTCGGTGCTCATGGTCGTCGGGTCGCTGCGGGCGCGCTCGCTCAACCGCCAGCTCGCCGAGTGCGCCGCCGCGGTGCTGAGCGGCTGCGTACGCGTGTCGTTCCTCGAGTACGCCGACCTGCCGTACATGAGCCAGGACGTCGAGGTCCCCGTGCTCGAGCCGGTGCAGCGCGTCCGCGACGCGGTGGAGGCGGCCGACGGCCTGTGGATCGTCACGCCCGAGTACAACCACGGCCTGCCCGGCGTGCTGAAGAACCTGCTCGACTGGCTCTCGCGCCCGGCGTATGCCGACGGCACGTCGGTCATGCACGACAAGCCCGTCACCTACAGCGGCGCGGCCGGCTCCTCGCAGGCGCGCTACGCCTTCGCCTCGCTGTGGACGACGCTCGACTTCATGGGCGCCGACGTGGTCGACGTCATGCCCACGGGCGTCCTGCTTGACCGCCGCGCGTACTCGACCGACCGCCTCATCCTCGCCGAGCGCGACCGCGAGTCGCTCGAGCTGCAGGCGAACCTCCTGCTCATGCACATGGGCGTGCCCCGCCCCCTCATCTGTCGCTCGATCACGTAAGTTTGCGCTTTGCCATCAGATGGCGTCTTGCTGCGTTTGCAAGGGGTAAGGGGCGGTACTTGCGGCAGGGCACCTCGCGGCAGGCAAACGGCCTGCCAACGAGGCAGCGACGGGTGGGGGAGCGTGGCGCGGGCGCGCCGGCGGGGTCGCTAAGCTGTTCTTCGTTGGCAACGCGAAAGGAGCAACCTCATGAGCATCATCGTTTGGGTTATCATCGGCGGCTTGGCCGGCTGGGCGGGCGGCGCCCTCATGGGCCGCGAGGGCGGCCTGGTGAAGAACATCGTCACGGGCATCATCGGCGCGCTCATAGGCGGGTTCATCATGAGCTTCGTCGGGGCCGAGGGCTTCACGGGCCTGAACTTCTGGTCGTTCTTCGTGGCGCTTCTGGGCTCGGTCGTGCTCATCGCCATCATGAACGCCCTCACCAAGCGCACCGCCTAGCGCGGCCTGCGCGAAACCCCTGCGAGGGCGCCCGCCGGAGCATGTCGGCGGGCGCCCTCGCTGCTCATCAGCCGTCCCGAGCGGAAGCTTCGGGCGGTCCTTCCCGTGGGATGCGGGATGCGGGATGCAGGGCAGGCTTCGCCGGCAAGCTGCGGCAAAGGTCGAAGCTCGCTGGCCCCCCAAAGGTCGCGGCTCCCGCGGGACATATTGCGGAAAAGAGAAGATACGGGCATATGCAGACGCAGATATGCTTCAGGCGCTCTCCCATACGGACATATAGTGGTGAAGGCAAGGGGCTGTTCGTACAATAGCGTCGAGCTTTGCCCGACCTGCTCAGACAAGGAGGAGCTTGTATGACTCGCGACGAATTCATGGCGCTCGAATCACCGGCGAAGGCCGATGCGCTGAACGCCCTCATGGATGCCGGCAAGACCGAGGACGAGGCCATGGCCGAGTTCGGGATCACGAAGAAGGACCTCATGAGGGCTCAGGTGTTCTACAACAAGACCGCCGGCAGGTTCAAGTCCAATGCAGTTGGAGGGTACTCCAACTTCCATAGCGACGTCACGGCCGACTCTGCGAAGTAGGGCTTCGCGCAGAACGTCGGTCGGATGATACGATTCTCGCAAGGAGGTGGCTGCCGGCGCGCCGGCAGCCACCTCCTTTTCGCATGAGCCGCAGGGCGCGCACCCGGGCGTCTCGCTGGGCTGCGCGGCGGCTCGCTGGACCGCGCGGCGGCTCGCCGCCCGCCGCCCGGGCCACCCGTCGCCCGGGTGGCCCGCGGCCCACGCCTAAAACTTCAGCTTGTCCTCCGTGAGCTTCCACTCCAAGGGCGTCATCTTCACGGGGTTGAGCTCGGAATGCTGGCAGATGTCGGTGAGGTGCTCGACGAAGCTGTTGATCAGATCCGACGCCTGGTCGCAGACGAAGACGCGCTCCCGGTTGTCGAGCGCGACCTCGCGGGTGATTCCCGCGGCGGTCAGCTGGTGAATGGCCTCGCTCGTCGCCCCGTAGCTCTTCCCGATTATGCTGGCGGCATGCTTTATGGAGAGCTGCGGAGCTCCCAGCATCACGTTGATGAGCTTCTCGATGGCCGAGTTCGACGGGATGCGCAGGCCGCTTGACCTCCAGGCGGAATGCAGGAGCTCCGCCGCGTCGAGGAACGAGTCGGTTATGTGCACCGAGTAGTAGGTGTTGCGCGCGTTGAACATGGCCCAGTCCTCCCGGTAGGACTCGTACGTCTCGCTCGTGGTCTCGCCGCGGGAGGAGATGCGCATCTTCGTCCGATCCTCCCGGTTGGCCGACGCGCCCCAGCAGATCGGCGCTATGAGCCCGTTGGGGAACAGGCCGCGCTTGAACAGCGCGGAGAAGGCGAGGACGAGGCCGCAGAGGTTCGTCATGGCGTCGAACGGGGCGATGCGCTCGAAGATGTGGTTGATGGCCGACGCCTGCCCGAGGGGGGAGAACACCTCCTTGTTCATGAAGCTGCACAAGTCGTTGATCTCGGAGGGGATGGCCGAGGGGTCCGCTCCGCCCTTGTTCGGCAGAGGCGCGCTCCTGAATCCCCGGAAATACCCGTCGTTCTCGAAGCCGCTCATGAGGTACTCGTGCAGGCGCAGGACCGTCTCGATGGTCACGGTGGTGTCGGCGCGGATGTTGTCCGAGATCCACTCGATGGTCTGCATGTAGTGCAGCGCCTCCACCGCGAGCTCAAGCTCGTCGTCAGACGGCTGGAAGCCGATGCAGGCGTTCCAGTAGCACTTCCTCAGGTTGTTGCGGTCGCCCTTGCGCTTTGACAGCTGGAACGCGGCGAGAAGGGGGACGATCGGGATGTCAGCGTCCTTCGAGATGCGCATCGCGAAGACGGCGTCGATCGCGAGCAGGGCTTCCTTTATGTACCGGGCGAGTTCGTTGCGCGCAAGCCTGCTGTCAAGCCGAATGATCTCCGACTCCGCCTTGTAGAAAGCCGCCTGCGTCGACGCGGAGTAGTGATACGCGTCAAGGTATGTCATGCTGCTGCACCTCCCCCGGTGACCGTCTCCGCCATGAGACAATCACATGCACAAACCATCTATGTTATAAGGCTTCGGGCCGATAAAAGCGAGGAGATTTCAATATTGGCGGGGAACGGCGATTTCGCGAAAGCCCCAGGTTTCGGGGTCGCCCGGAAACAGAAACAAGCTTGCTGCCCGCCGCCGGCCTCCCAATAATAGGCTTGGGCGTGATATGTCGACAAAAGCGCGCATCTGACAACTGCATAGCGAGAGAGGGGGCATGATGTCCAGAGAGTCAATCGTTGAAGAGCTCGGCTCGCGACATGAGGGAGTGGAGTACTTCTACACGACGTGCCACAACAACGGGTGCTGGGACGCGACGTGCTTGATCAAGTGCGGCATCAAGGACGGGAAGGTCGTCTCCATCGAGCCGGACGACTCGGTCAACCCGGGCGTCGCCAGGGAGGATGACGACGAGAACGCCATCCAGACCGGCATGATCCAGGCGCGCGCCTGCCCGATGGGCCATGCGTGGCGCCAGGAGCTGTACTCTGAGAACCGCCTGCTTTACCCCATGAAGCGCGTGGGCAAGAAGGGCCCGGGGAAGGGCCACTTCGAGCGCATCTCATGGGACGAGGCGCTTGACACCATCGCCGACAAGATGAGGAAGATGGCCGAGGAGAACCCCGACCACCCGTGGCTCTACTACTGCTACTACGTGGCGTTCGAGAGCTCCGACTTCCCGTTCGCCTCGTACCTGAAGGGCACGATCACCGGCTGGGGCGACCACTCGACCTCGGGCGGCGCGGCGGCTGAGGACTTCCACCTCGGCGTGCGCCTCACGGACTGCCTCATCAAGGGCACGAGCGACGCCTATCCCGGCTTCGAGGCCCCCGACCTGCTCAACTCCAAGCTCGTCGTCCTCTGGGGCTTCGACCCCATGGTGAGCTGGTTCGGCCACGTGCCCTACTACATGAAGCTCGCCCAGGAGCGCGGCTGCAAGTTCATCCTCATCGACCCCGTCTACAACGTGAGCGCCGAGTGCCTGAACGCCCAGTGGATCCCCATCCGTCCGGGCACTGACACGGCCTTCGGCCTCGCGGTGGCCCACGTCCTCTACACCGAGGACCTCTACGATCCCGAGTACGTGGAGAAGTGGGTTGAGCCGGAGGGCTTCGAGGAGTGGCGCAAGTACGTCGTCGGCGAGGTCGACGGCGTCGTCCACGACCCCGCGTGGGCCGAGCCCATCACGGGCATTCCCGCTGAGACCATCACGGAGTTCGCGCGGTACTACGCCAGCATGAAGCCGGTGCACCTGCACCAGATGTACAGCGTCTCCAAGCGCAACCTGGGCGACTACGCCGCTGCCGTGGCCATGCTGCTCCAGGCCATGACGGGGAACCTCTCCATCGCCGGCGGGTGCGAGGGCGGCGGCGCCCTGCTCGTCACGCAGCCGCGCATCTTCGCGCCGGTCCCCCAGACGGGCCAGATCCTCGGCGACGTCGTGAACCCGATCACCAACAACAACAACAAGGTCACCGAGGTCATGTACTGCCAGAAGCTCTACGCTGCGGGCGAGATCACCGAGGAGGAGTTCCGCAGGCGCATCGGCTGCCCGCCGGGCAACCCGCTGCCCCACATCAAGATGGCCATCGTGCCCAACAACTACATCAACAACCAGCATCACGTGAGCAAGCGCATGGCCGGCTTCGCCGACCTGGAGTTCTCCTGGGGCTGGCAGTACTTCCACGACCAGCCGTCCATCGAGTTCCTCGACATCGTGCTGCCGTCGCCGGTTATCCAGTTCGAGTCCACCGACCTGCACTTCTTCGGGATCAACCGGTTCTGGGGCGCTCCCTCCGGCATGAACAACTACTTCCTGTTCGCCGGCAAGGGCGTGAACCCCCCGGGGGAGGTCCGCTCGAAGGACTGGGTCTGGATGGAGCTCGCGCGCAGGCTCGGCTTCGCCGACAAGTTCAACCCGAAGATGCTCGACGTCACGGATTGGCGCGATTGGGATGAGCAGGTCATTGAGCGCATCTACAAGCCCGCCTACGAGGAGTGGGCGAAGGACGAGTACGGCTATCTCGCGTACTATGACTACGAGCCGCCGACCTGGGAAGAGTTCCAGAAGATGCCCATCGTGCGCGTCCCTGGCGAGCCTGGCGAGTGGTTCTACCCCTTCAAGAACACCGTCGAGTTCGGACGGTCCCCGTTCAAGACGCCCTCGGGCAAGATCGAGTTCGACAGCTCGTACGTCAAGGAGACCGACCTCACGAAGACGCGCTACGGCGGGCATTACGACTCGTTCCCGCGCTGGCAGCCGACCTACCAGGACGTCACGGCGAACGACAGCTACTACCATCCGTGGACGGAGTTCTTCCCGCTCTCGATGGTGACCCCGGTCTCCTCGTACCGCCAGCACTCCGCCAACGACCAGAACCCGTGGCTCAAGGGCGACTGCTACGAGCACATGATCAGGATGTCTCCCGCGGACGCAGCCGACCGCGGCATCAAGTCGGGCGACCGCGTGCTGGTCTACAACCAGTTCGGCGAGGTGGAGATCACCGCCTACGTCTCGTCGAAGCTGCTTCCCGGCACGGTCTCCATCGGACACGGCGAGTGGTCGAAGTTCGACGACACCAGGAAGTCGAAGACGATGTGCTACGGCATTGACACGGCGGGCAACTGCAACCTTCTCATCGGGGACGCGCACCTTCCCCACATCGTGGGAGCGCTGCTGACGGCCGGCCTCGTTGAGGTCAGGAAAGTGGGTGATGAGCGATGACTCAGTACGGATTCTTCTTCGATCAGGGCCGTTGCTACGGCTGCAAGGCGTGCTCGGTTGCCTGCAAGGACTGGAACGACATCGGGCCGGGGCCTGAGAAGTGGATGAGCGTCTACATGTGGGAGACGGGCGCGTTCCCCAACGTCTCCATCGGCATGCTCGCGTTCAACTGCGGGCACTGCGACAACCCGGTGTGCGTCTCCGCGTGCGAGCACTCCGCCATCATCAAGGAGGAGAAGTACGGGGCGGTGCTGGTTGACCGCGACCTGTGCGAAGGCGACCGCAACTGCTTCGACGCGTGCCCGTACGGCGCCCCGAAGTTCGCGAGCGACGAGCCCGGCACCAAGATGAGCAAGTGCACCATGTGCATCGACCGCCTCGAGAAGGGCGAGCTGCCCGAGTGCGTGGCGAGCTGCCCGATGCGCGCGCTCGACTTCGGGCCCGTTGACGAGCTCATCGAGAAGTACGGCGACTGCCGCCAGATCGAGACCATGCCGTCTCCCGAGGCGACGTCTCCCAACTGGATCGCGAAGGCGAAGCCTCCCAAGGAGCAGCTCATCCCCTACGACGCCGAGAAGGCCGTCAAGCTCACGAAGCCGCGCAACGCCGTCGGCGACGTGTACTCGGACTACCGGAACCTGACCGACTTCGACGGCCAGGTCATCGCCCAGACTGAGCTGCGCATGAAGAACGCCACGGTGGCCGAGGTCATGGCCAGGACCGCGAGCGACCAGGGCTAGATGCGCGCGTAGCGGGTTCAGCGGGGATAGGGCCGCGTGCGGGCCGTATCCCCGCATGGGAAGGAGGAGGTGTCAGGCGTGAAGCTTGAGTTTCAGCATGCGGGGATCTACTGTCGCGACATAGAGGAGTCGCTTGCGTTCTACGAGGACGTCCTCGGCTGCCGGCTGCTGTTTCGGGCGGATGCCATGGAGGGCGACAAGCCGCTCAAGATGGCTTGGGTCAAGGGGCTCGGCATGGCGTTCGAGCTGCTCGAGACGGAGGACAAGGCGAGCTGCGATGCGGCAGCCCAGGACAGCAACCACATCGCCCTGCGCGTGGACGACCTGGACGCGTTCGTCGCTCACCTCGAGGACAAGGGCGTTGCTCTCGAGGCCGGGCCGCTTGACCCGCCCTTGGAGTTCGACCGGCCGCTGGCCGAGGAGGATTCCGACCTGTTCGTGAAGCACGGCGACGCGGGCACGCAGCTGCGCATCATGTTCTTCCGCGGGCCGGGGGGCGAGCGCTTCGAGGTGCTCCAGGACAACATAGCGCCGCTGCCCTGACGCGGCTGTGGCGGTGACGTTGTGGTGGCGCTGACGCGGCTGTGGCGGCGCTGCTGCCGCGATGCCGCTGCCCTGACGCAGTTGTGGCGGCGACGTTGCCGTGACGCGGTTGCCGCGATGAGTTCGGGATTCTGTTTCGTGAGCGCGCTTCAGGCGAGCGTGCTCTAGGCAAGTGCGCTTCAAGCAATTGTGTACCAAGCAGTCGTGTACCAAACAATCAGGTACCGAGCAATCGCATCGGTACGTCCGAGCAAGTCAAGCAGTTTCAAAGCTGAATAAGGAGGGGTATTCATGGGCGTTGCAAAGAAGTATCGCAACTGGGCGCTCATTGCCGTCGTCCTGCTGCTCTTTGGCACGGCGGTGGCTTCGTCGCAGTACAAGGTGCCTGTCATCATGACGGGCCTCATGGAGCAGTTCTCAATGGATGCCGGGAGCGCGTCGTGGCTGATGTCCATCTTCACGTTCGTCGGCATCATCTTGGCAATCCCCACGGGCGCGCTGGCCAAGAAGTACGGGCCCAAGGCGCTGCTGCTCGCCGCCGGCGGCATCCTGCTGGCCGGCTCGCTCGTCGGCGTCTTCGCGGCCGACGGCACGATGCTCATCGTCTCGCGGGCGATCGAGGGCGTCGCGTTCATCCTCGTGACCATCTGCGGCCCGCTTGCGGTGCAGAAGTACGTTGCTCCTGACAAGATCGGCTCCGCGACGGGCATCTGGGCCCTGTGGGTGTGCCTGGGCTCTGTGGTCGGAGGCATCGTGACGCCAACCGTCTCGGCGCTCTTCGGCTTCGTGGGCGTGTGGATGGTCTACGCCATCTTCGCCGCCGTCTTCGCCGTGCTCGTCGCCGTCGTCGTGAGGTTTGCCGACGGGAGCGACGGGCCCGAGGCCCCGCAGGAGCAGGTGGCTCAGGAGAAGGCGAGCTACGCTGAGCTCCTCAAGCCGAACACGCTTCTGTTCTTCCTGGCGTTTCTGCTCTTCAACCTCGTGCTCCTCGCCATGCTCGGCTTCTCGCCGACTTGGATGCAGAGCCAGGGCATGGACGCCTCGCTCTCGGGCTTCCTGAGCACGCTTCCGATGCTTTTGGCCGTCATCTCGTCCCCGCTGTTCGGCACCTTGTCCGACAAGATGGGGCGCTGCAAGCCGCTTTACATCATCGGCATGCTCGCCATGGGTCCGAGCGCGTTTCTGCTGCTCACGGGCTCGGGGCCTGCGCTGTGGGTCGGCGCCGTCATCATGGGCCTGCTGGGGCTCGGCGTTCCGGTCATGGCGCTGACGTCGTTCGGCCAGGTTCTGGGCAAGCCGGAGCTCATGTCGATCGGCATGGGGTTCCTGATGCTCATCCAGAGCCTCGGTCAGTTCCTCGGCACCTTCCTGGCGCCGATCATCCTCGGCGCCAACCTGGACCAGTGGATGACGCTCGGCATCGTCATGTGCGTCATCGGCTTTGCGGGCACGGCGTGCGTCGCGCTCTGCAAGTTCAAGTAGGCTGCAGCTCCAAGCGTTTTCGCTGTGCGGTTTGAGGGAGCGCGAAAAGCGGCCGGAGGTTGGTATCCTCCGGCCGCTTTCGGGTGTGCGCGGGACAACGGGGACGGAACCTTTTGCCCCTTAGTGTCGTGTGACGCGTGGTGCGGTTGTAGTGTCGTGTGGCGCGGTTGATGCGTCCCTTGGCACCGTGCGGCGCGGTCGATGCGCTTCTCTGCACTGAGCGTGATGCGGCTGGCACGTTTCTCTGTGTTGCGCGCTGCGGCCGATGCGCCTCTCTGCGTTGAATGATGTGGCCGACGCGCTTCTCGTCGCGCGGGAAAAGGCTCCGTCCCCGTTGTCCCGTTGTCCCGCGCGTTTGGCCTACAGGACGAGCGAGTCGTCCCTCATGCTGCAGGCCGTGACTTTCTCGATCTCGTCGAGTTGGTCGATCTCGTCACGTGCGTCGCGCGCCTCCTGCTTGATCTCGCGCTTCGCCTCGCGCTGCGCGTGCTTCAGGTCGCGCTCCGCCTCGCGTTCGGCATGCTTCGCCTCGCGTTCCTCCTCGCGCGCCTCGCGAGCGATCTCCTTGTGCTGCTCGTGCTCGGCGTGCTTCAGCTCGGCTTCGGCCTTCGCGTCCTTGGCCGCGTTCTTCGCGTCGTGCGCCATGTCCTCCACGGCGTTCCTTGCGTCATGCGCGGCGTCCTGCGCCGCCGCCTTGGCGGCGTGGGCGGTGTCCTTGATGTTGTCGATGAGTGAGGTCATGCGTGCTTCCTTTCGGCTGGGTTCGGGTTGGGTTTGACTGGGTTGGGTTCGGTCGGGCTCGGCCGGGGTGCGTCCGCTTCGCTTGAGCTCGGCGGGGCTGCCCCTGGCTTCGCTTGAGTTCGGCGGGGCTGACACCGGCTTCGCTCAGGCTAGTCCTGCGCGAGCGTCACGTGGGAGCGACGGTCGGGCTTCTTCTCGTCGTCGGCGGGCGCGTGCTCGGCGTCCCACGCGGCCTTGTCGGCCACGTCCACCACGTTCACGGTGAGCTCGACCACCTCGAGGCCGGTCATGTCGTGCACCTGGCTCACGACCGTCTCCTTGATGGCGTCGAACACCTCGATGGCTGACCTGCCGTACTCCAGGATGATCGAGAGCTCGACGGTGGCCGTGCCGTCGTCGACGTCGGCGTCGACGCCCTTCTTGTCGGCGCTGCCGCCGAGGCCCTCCTGGATCATGGAGAACACGCTGCCCTTCATGTCGACGATGCCGTCGACCTTCTGGGCGGCCAACGACGAGATCTTCTCGACCACGCCCTCGTCGATGGTGAGGGTGTACTTCGGCTCGCGCGCCGTGGGGCCGTCCTCGTCGGAGGTGAGCGAGGTCACGGCGTCGGAGATCTTGTCGGCGGCGGTTGCGGGCGAGGTGACGTGCAGCGTGGTGCCGTCGTCGGCCTTGCCGGCGGCGGGGCTGTCGCTGGTGTGGCTGCTAGCGGTGTGGCCGCTAGCGGTGTGGCCGCCGCCGCTGCCGCCGGGGCCGCCGCTGCCGGCAGCGTGCTTGTTGTGCTTGTCGCGGGTGGTGAAGGTGTCGGTCATAGGGAGTTCCTTTCCTGTGGTTTCTTTCCGAGGGAGGCGGCGATGCCGCGCGCCGCGTTGCGCATGCCCGCGTCGCCGTCGCGGTAGCGTCCGATGGCGAAGCCGACGGCGACGAACAGCGCGACGAGCAATGTGGGCAGAAGCCCGATCCCGATGATCAAAAACGCCGCCGCAAGGCCGAGAAGGCCGTAGGCTACGGCGTGCTCGTGCCTGCTCAAAAACGGCCTTGCGGCAGCGCGCACGTCCTCGAGCACGCCGCGCGCGGAGCTGCCGGGCGGCGGGGAGCTCCCGTGGGACGCAGAGCCCACGGGTGGCGTGGCCCCCTCATGCGGCGCAGAGCCGTGCCGTGCGCGGGCCGCGCGCTCGTCGGCTGCGGGGGAGTGCGCTGCCTGCGACGCGGGGCTGCCGCGGCCGGCGCGGCCCGCGTGCTCGTCGGCCTCGCCGGGGCCGTCGCAGGGGTCGCCCGCGTCGAAGTCCTGGGCTGAGGAGTTGCCGGGCCCGAGGTCGCACGAGGTCGGCGTGGCGCGCCACACCTCGCCCGCCTTCGTCACGTAGGGCCTCGCGCCGGTTCCCCGCGTGCGCTCGGCACCGGTTTCCCGCTCGCGCTCGGCGGAGGAGCGCATCTTCACTTTCACGTTGGTGCTGGACATGGTTCACCTCCTAGGCGGTGGTCAGGGTCGTCATGCGCGCGGGGCGCGGCGTGATCGGCGCGCGCAGCCGTCGAGGCGTCGGACGTGCTGGTGAAGGTGATGTCGACGTTCTCGACGGGGTAGCCCGCCAACGCGCCCACGCTCTCGGCCACCTCGCGCTGCATCGCGGTTCCGAGCGAGGTCAGGCCCACGTTGGAGGAGGGGTCGACCTTCGCGCGGATGCGGATGCGCGGGTTGCGGCGCCCGCGGATGTCCACGCGCGTGCTCTTGCAGGTCATGCCGCGATGGCCCTCGATGGTGCGCGTGGCGGTGGAGCTGATGGCCTCCTTCGTGATCGCCACGCGCCCGCCCTCCTGCTCGAGGCTCAGCTGCGAGCCTCGGCCCGGCGTGGCGACGGCCGCGACGAGCATCGCCGCCACGCCGAGGGCCGTGATGGCCAGGAGCACCAGCAGCGTCACGTCGAACCAGCCCATGCGGGCGAGCCAGATGGCGAAGGGGAGCAGCGGGTCCCAGGAGAACCACAGCGTCGCGAGCAATCCCGTGCCTACGCATGTGGCCAGCGCGAACACGATCATGGCCGCGCGGGTGATCTTTCGCATGGGTGCCACCTTTCTCTTCGTACGCGTCGAGCGGCGGGCGCGGGCGCGGCGCAGGTGCGGGCGCAGGCGCAGGTGCGAAGGCTGCCCAGCCGTCCGCGCTCGGCTCGCGGCTCGACGCGTGTCCTGAATGACACGCCCCACTCTAGGGCGCGTCGCGCGGTGCGAGAACCCTCTGTACCGCCCTGTTGAGAACGCGGGGCCGTCCCGTAGTCGGCCACGGCAAACGTGGAGTGAGGGTGTGGGGGTGGTGACGTTTTGGTGTCGGTCGCGCACGCGGCGCGCCTGGCATGGACAATGGAGGTTATGAGGCCACGTCAGCCAGCCGGCGAGCGGCTGAGGTTGCGGGCGCTGCTGCGCGCGTGGCCAGGGTTGCGGGCGGTGGTCGGCATGCGGGTAGGGTCGCGGGCGGTGGCTGGCATGCGGGTGCCGGTGCTGCGGGTGCCTGGCGGTTGGGCGGTTGGCGTGCGGGTATCCAGCTGGCATGCGGTCAGCTGGAGTTGCAGGCGTGCTTGCGGCTGGGCTGCGGGCAGCTGACGGCTGAGCGACTGAGGTTGCGGGTGTCTGGCGGCTGGGCGGTCGGAATTGACGGTGCGAAGCGAGCGGAAGGGGTGAGCGCATGGCGGGCGCGGACAGGGGCAAGAAGGCGCAGGCGCTGAGGACGCTTTTCGACGACCTGTCGTTTGCGCAGGTGGGAGCCGGTGCGCTTGCGGCAGTGACCTCCATGCTGCTCTCGTCGCAGATCGGCATCGCGGGCTCGGTCATCGGCGTGGCGGTGGGCTCGGTGGTGTCGGCCGTGTCATCGCAGGTCTACAAGAAGTTCCTCGCGGCCTCGGCGGAGAAGATCAAGGAGATCCCCGCGGCGGTCGGCGTGGTGCCGGGCATGACGTCAGCTGCGGTGATCGTGGACGCGAGCGCGTTGTCGCGCGCGGGTGAGGAAGCTGATGCAACGGTCGCCGGAGCAGGCGCGACGACGCATGCGGAAGCTGCCGGAGCAGGCGCGACAACGCATGCGGAAGCCGCCGGTGCGGGCGAGGGCGCAAGCGTGCCGGGTGCAGGCGCCGGCGCCAGAGCAGGCGCGGAAGGCGAGTTCGCGGGCACTGGAACAGGCACGACGGAGCGTGCGGAAGTCACGGGTGCGGAAGGCGAGCACGCGGAGAGCGCGGAAGGCGAACGTGCGAAGAGCGCGGAAGCGGCCTCGGCGGCGATCACCTCGCAGGGCTCCTCGCCCAGCAAGACCGACGTGCTCGGCCCGCTGAACGTCACGAGCGACGAGGCGCAGGTGACGCCCGCGGCCACGGTGGTCAAGGCGCGCATCGAGCGCGAGAACCGCAAGCGCCGTCGCATCCTCGCCGTCGCTGTGGCCTCCTCGTTTGCGGCGGTGCTGGTGAGCGCGGGTGCGGTGATGCTCGCGACGGGCGGCGAGGGCCTCGGCGCCAAGCCGCAGCCCTTGCGGTCGCCTTCGCAAGCACAGCCTGCGGCATCCTCTGATACCGGAAGCTCGAAGGGCGCGGCGCAGGATGGCGAAGGCGCGAAGGCTTCCTCGTCAAGCGCGAGCTCGGGTTCTTCGGCGCAGGAGTCCTCGGCGTCAAGCAGCGCCTCGAGCTCGGCAGGCTCATCGGCAGGCTCGTCGGCAGCGAGCTCTGCCGGCGACGAGGGCCAGAAGCCCTCGTCAGATGCGAGCTCCTCGGCTTCGAGCAGCGCGTCGAGCTCGGCGCACTCGGCGACCTCGTCGTCAGCTTCGGCAGGTGCGCAGGCGAAGCCCCACAAGGCTCCCGCTGAGGGTGCATCAGGTCAGCCGTAGGCCAAGCAGCCCAAATGTCGCCATACATTGAGCCTTGCGGGAAGCTGAGAGCGCGGCAGATTAGCCGTAGGTCAAGCGCCTGCCCTCGTTTTGGATCAGCTCTCGTTTCTTAGACGCGAGGAAGGGGAGGCTGCGCCCCTTCCCTTTGAGGTGAATGAGGGATGTGGCTGCAAAATCAGCGTTGTCGGTGGTTTGCACAAGCGAAATCGCCGATAACGCAGCTTTTCCATCCACTTGAGCCCCTCAAACCACCGACAACGGTCCTTTTCCATCCAGGATTCCTAAAGGGTGGCTGCAAAACCCGCGCTGTCGGTAATAGGGTGGCTGCAAAACGGGTGTTGTCGGTGATAGTGGTTGATGTCGGTGGTAGGGTGGCTGGAAAACTCGCGTTGTCGGTGGTGTCGGCGACGGGCTGGCTGGAAAACTCGCGTTGTCGGTGACGGACTGGCTGCAAAAACGGTGTTGTCGATGATGGCAGTGATAGCGGTGATGAAGCGGCTGCAGAACCGGCTGCAGAACCGGCTGCAGAACCGGCTGCAGAACCGACTGCAGAACCGACTGCAGAACCGGCGTCATCGGTGATAGCAGTAACAGAGGCAATAAAGCGGCTGCAGAACCGGTGTTGTCGGCAAGATTCATGCGAGCTTCGCCGCGAGGCGGCGGCCCTTCGAACAGCGGGGCTTCGCAAGCGGGCAGTGCTTCGAGCAGCAGGGGCAGACGACAGGCGCCGCCTTCTGCTTCTTGTCGCCCTTCTTCGCGCCCTTTCCACTCTTGCCGGATGCCTTCTCGCCCTTGCCGCCCTTCTTCGCGCCTTTTCCAGCGTCCTTCTTCGCGCCTTTGCCGTCAATCTTCCCGCTCTTCTTCTTCTTCGCTCCCTTCTGTGACTTCGCGTCCTTCTCTGCAATCTTGCCGATGCCCTTCTTGCCGAGCTTCCTGTCGCTTTTCTTCGCCATGATGAGCCTTTCTCTCTTTTTCGGCCAGTCTATCAGCTGAGTGATCGTGAAAACTCACCAACGGTTAACTTTTGCTCTCATCACAAATACTACTAAATAAGTAACATATAAGATAGAAAGACGATTCGTGATGTATTCGCTTTATCGTGCAATTTCAGGCTGCTATACTGATGCGGAAAAGGAAGAGGGCGAGTGGGCGCGAGGATGTATGGATGAGTTTCAGGGAGGCGCGGCAAGCCTGCGCGGAACCATGGTCAGCGTGTGCAAAGACGCAGCAAGCCTGAGCGAAGGTGCAGCTGGTGCGTGCGAGAAAGCGGCCGGCGCTTGCGGAGGTACGGCCAGCGTGCGCGGCGGCATTTCTGACATGTGCGAAAGTGTGATTGCCACGTGCGTTGGCGCACCTGACATGCGGGCGGCTGAGCGGGCGCTGCGGGACCATTTCGGCTACGCGGAGTTCCGGGCGGGGCAGCGCGCGCTCGTGGAGGCGGTGCTCGCGGGGCGCGACGTGCTCGGCGTGATGCCCACGGGCGCGGGCAAGTCGGTGTGCTACCAGGTGCCGGGGGTGGTGATGGAGGGCGTCACGCTCGTCATCAGCCCGCTCGTGTCGCTCATGGGCGACCAGGTGCGCTCGCTGCTCGACGCGGGGGTGCGCGGCGCGTACCTCAACTCCACGCTCACGCCCGCGCAGCAGTCCACCGTCATGCGCCGCGCGCTCGAGGGCGCCTACGACGTCATGTACGTGGCGCCCGAGCGGCTGTCCGACCCGCGCTTCCGCGCGTTCGCCGTGAGCGCCGCCATCCCGCTTCTGGCGGTTGACGAGGCGCACTGCGTGTCCCAGTGGGGGCAGGACTTCCGCCCGTCGTACCTGGCCATCGGCGCGTTCATCGAGAGCCTGCCCGTCCGCCCCGCCGTGGCGGCGCTCACCGCCACCGCGACCGGCCGCGTGCGCGCCGACATCGTGCGCCTGCTCGGCCTGCGCGACCCGCTCGTCTTGGTCACGGGGTTCGACCGCCCGAACCTCTTCTTCGGCGTGGAGCGGCTCGAGCCCAAGCGCAAGCTCGCGCGCATCGCGGCGCACGCGCTGGCGAACCCGGCCGACGCGGGCATCGTGTACTGCTCCACGCGCAAGGACACCGAGCGCGTGTGCGACGCGCTCGTGGAGGCGGGCGTGGCGGCCGTGCGCTACCACGCGGGCCTTCCCGCCGCCGAGCGCGAGGCCAACCAGCGCGCGTTCATCACCGACGACGCGGCCGTGATGGTGGCCACCAACGCGTTCGGCATGGGCATCGACAAGTCGAACGTGCGCTACGTCATCCACCACAACATGCCCGGCTCCATCGAGGCGTACTACCAGGAGGCCGGCCGCGCCGGCCGCGACGGCGAGCCCGCTCGCTGCCTTCTGCTCTGGAGCGACGGCGACGTGTCCACGTGCCGCTTCTTCATCGACCAGGAGTCGGGAAACGACGAGCTCACGCCCGAGGAGGCCGAGGCCGTGCGCGCCACGCGGCGCCGCATGCTCGAGGCCATGGTGGGCTACTGCTACACCACCTCCTGCCTGCGCGAGTACATCCTGCGCTACTTCGGGGAGAAGGAGCCCGCCGAGGCGGGTGGCGAAGGGGAGGCGCGCGCGGATGCGGCGGCAACGGGTGGCGAACCGGCGGGTAGGCTGGCGGCGGGCGTGGCGGTTGCTGGTGGCGAACCGGCGGGTGAGCTGGCGGCGGGCGGGCAGGCCGCCGGGTCGCCGGCTGCCGCACAACATTTCTGCGGCAACTGCTCGAACTGCGACGGCGACTTCGAGGCCGTCGACGTCACGCTCGAGGCGCGCGCCGTCATGCGCTGCGTGCACGAGCTGCGCGGGCGCTTCGGCAAGGGCATGGTGGTCGACGTGCTGCGCGGCGCGGACACCGAGCGCATCCGCAGCCTGGGCCTCGACGGCGCGCGCACGTACGGCGCGCTCGACGCCTCGGCGGCGCTCGTCAAGGAGGTCATCGAGCTTCTGGCCGCGGGCGAGTACCTCGTCATCACGGAGGGCACCTACCCCACGGTGGGGCTGGGGCCGCGCGGGCGCGAGGCCGCGCGCGACGACTTCTCGCTCACCATGAAGAAGGCGCTGCGGCCCGCCGACCGCAGGCGCCGCGCGCGCGAGAGGTCGGCGCACGTCGGCTCGGGCGCCGGGCGCGTCTTCGGCGCGGGGTCCTTCGGCGACGACGAGCTCTTCGAGCGTCTGCGCGCGCTGCGCAAGAGCCTGGCCGACGCCATGGGCAAGCCGCCCTACGTGGTGTTCTCCGACGCCGCCCTGCGCGACATGTGCGCCAAGCGCCCCGCGACCGACGAGGAGTTCCTCGAGGTGTCGGGCGTGGGCCTTGCCAAGCTCAAGCGCTACGGCGAGGACTTCCTCGCCGAGATCAGGGCGTTCGAGAAGGAGGGCTAGCAGCTGGGATCGGCGTTTGAGGCTAGTTCGGGTTGCGCAGGGTTGCGGCTCGGGTCGGTGGGCGATGTCGGTCGTGGGGCTTCGCGCTCGGGATCGGCGCTTGAGGCCGGCTCAGCCTGCGCGGGGCCGTGGTACGCCGCGAGAGCCTCCTCGAGGTGCGCCGCGTAGGCTTCGGCCAGCTCGCGCGGCCCCTCCACGCGCACGAGGCCCCCGAACTGCGCGAGCCACCCGAACAGCGCCGGGCTCTGCATGACCGGCGCGCTCACGCGCGCCCATGCGCCGCCGTCCGCGCCTTCGCCTGCGTCGCGGGCGGGCGTGATGGTGACGCCCTTGCCGAAGCGGTCGATGACGCCGCTTACGGCCCGCTCGTGCACGAGCAGCGTCATCGGCTGGCGCTTGCCGTGGTACATGCCGAACGCGCAGCTCAGGTACTCGCCCGCGTTGAAGGCGCGCGTGGCCTCGTTGCTCGTGGCGCGCTCGTCGAGGCAGATGAGCGAGCGCATGCGGTCGACGCGGTAGTGCGCGAAACCGGCGTGCTTCTCGTTGTAAACCACCAGGTAGTAGAAGTCGTTGCTGTAGATGAGCGCGACGGGCGTCTCGACGTACGCGTCGCCGCCGTGCTGCAGCTGCTCCTTCGCGTGCACGTCGTGCTTGACGTAGTGGAAGGAGATCTTGCGGCGGGCGCGCAGCGCCTCCTGGATCACGTCGACGTTGCGGAAGACGCTCGCGTTCTGCGTCCTGACGCGCCCTTCGACATGCACCTGGGAGGAGAGCGCCTTGGCGTCGTATTTCGAGGCGAGCGCCTTGATGGAGCGCATGAGCGAGGCCGCCTGCGTCTTCGTGAGGAAGCGGGACGACTGCACGGCGTCGGCCACGAGCAGAAGCTCGGCCTTCGAGAAGCGGCGCGTGGCCAGCGCGTACTCGACGGGCCGGCGCGGCAGGGTCACGATGTCGAAGCCGAAGGAGCGCAGCGCGTCGACGTCGCGGTAGATCGCCTTGCGCTCGGCGGTGATGCCGTGCTCCTGCAGGTACTCGAGGATCTGCGGCATGGTGAGCCCGTGGTCCTCGTCGGTTTCCCGGAAGAACATGCGCGCGAGGTGGAGCAGCTTGAGCTTCTGCGGTTCGGCGGGGCGCGGAGGCGTGGGCGCGGCGGCGTGCGCCGCGGGCGCAGGCGCGCCTTGCGGCGGGACGCGCGTGGCGCCTTGCGACGGCGCAGGCGCGGTGCTTCTCGTGGACGGTTTTCTCGGCATGGCGCGACCTTTCTCAACTTCTGCCTTGCATGTACCTCAGGTGGTACACATAAGCCATGCTCTCATCATATCATGTCCTTCGTCAGAAACGCAGCGGAAAGGAAGCAACCATGGTCACTACTCTCGCACCTGCGCGCACCTCGCGCGCCTTATGCCTGGTCAAAGGCACGACGGTGGCAGGAACGCGTCACGTGGCGGGCGTGAGGGACCTGGTGGGCGGCTTGCAGGCGGGCTCGCGCCTCGCCTTCGAGCGCGACCGCGACAACCTCTACGACGAGTGGGCGGTGCGCGTGCTCGACGGCGCGCGCAACCGCATCGGGTACGTCTCGTGCGAGTGCAACGAGGTGGTGGCGCGCCTGATGGACGGCGGGAAGCACGTGTTCGGCGTGTTCGAGGGCGCGAGCCAGGTGGAGAGCTGGACGCGCGTGGAGATGGGGGTGTATCTCGATGACTAGCGCTGCTGCCTGCACGCTGGCGCCCTATGCGGTGCAGCCCTACCGCGTCCGCCGCGCGAGCCACCTGAGCGCCGCCGAGCGCCTCTCGGCGGCGGTGTTCGGCTCGCCGAGCGCGCGACGCGCCAACGGCGGCGCGCAGACGAGCTTCACGCCGCGCGCCTTGCGCACGAGGGCGTGGCGCGCCCGCCGCGCGAGCACGCCGGTGTTCGAGGTGGACCGCAAGGGCGCCGAGGCGTCCGAGCGCCTCCCGCGCATCTGGGTGACCGAGCCCGCCTTTGACGAGCGGACGGGCGCGTATCTGGGGCGCGCGTACGTGGGCGTGTATCCCTGCGACTCTGACCGCGGCGGCTGGCGTGCGCTTGAGCTGGCCGAACGCTACTGCGGCGAGGCGCGCGGGTGCGAGGGCGCCGAGGCTGAGGTCCTGCGCACCGAGTGCTTCCGCGCGGCGGAGATCCTGTACCTGCACGCGGCGCAGCGCGGCAACGTGGAGGCGTGCGCGAAGCTCGGCCTGCTGTACCTGGGCGACCTGCGCGACGCCGCGCGTTGGAAGGGGCTGCTCGAGCAGCGCGCCCGCCACGCGGCCTGCGCCGCGCCGGAGGAGCGGGCGTTCGCGTGGCTCATGCAGGCGGCGCTGCGCGGGCACGCCGAGGCGTGCTGCGCCCTCGGGGACCTGCTGGTCGAGGGCCGCGGCTGCGCGGTTGACCTGCCGCGCGCCTACCGGTTCTACCGCCGCGCGTTCGACGCGGCTGCTCACAAGGGCGCCTCGGCGCGCGCGCAGGCGGGTGCGGCGGCGCTGCGCCTGGCGCGCTGCCACGAGCTCGGCCGCGGCTGCGCGCATGGCTTCGACGTGGCGCTCTCGTGGTACCGCATGGCCGTCGACCTGCTCGGCCAGGCGGTGGAGGACGGCAGCTGGCGCTACAAGCGGCAGCTGCACGAGGCGAGGACGGGCGTCCGCCGCATGCGCCAGGAGATCAGAGGGGCGTACTGAGCGCGCGCCGGGCGCGGCCGCGGCGGCGCGTCCCGAGCGGCGCGGCGCGGGCGGGTTGCCGTCGGCGCGGGCTGCTGGACGCGGGTTGGCTGGCGGGTCGCCGTCGGCGCGGGCTGGCTGGTGGACGGCGGTGCGTTTCGGGCGGCGCGTCTCGGCGAACCACTATAATGGCTAGGCGTGATCGTTGAACGAGGAGGGTTTCGTGGTGGAGCTTCGCACGCGGGTTTACCTGCATCCCAGCTTTGACGCCGCCTTGGCGGCGCGCAAGGCATGCGCTCGCGCGAGCGACGCGTGCTCCCTGGGCGCCACCTTCACCACGCCCGAGGCGTTCGTCGCGGATTTGTGGGAGGTCTGGGGCGATGCGCGGCGCATCGTGAGCGCGCAGGAGCGGCTCGTGGCGGTGCGCGCCGTGCTTGCCCGGCAGGGCGCGTTCGCGCGCACGCTGGGCACCGCGCGCCTGCTCGCGCGGTTCGTCGGGCGCTATGCGGGAACGCGCGAGCTCGACCAGGCGCTTTGCGGCACGTTCCCGAGCGAGGACGTCACGCCGCACGAGCGCGCCGTGCTCGACCTCGTGCGCGCGTACCAGGCGGCGCTCGACGCGCGCGGGCTCGTAGAGGCGGGGCGGGCGGCGCGCGTGCTGGGCGACGTACTGGCCGACGGGCTGGGTGCGGATGGCGAGTCGGGCGCGGCTGGTGCGCTGGGCGCGGCCGACGAGCTGGGCGCGGCCGACGCGGCGCATCACATCACGTGCGCGCCCGGGCTTGACATGGCTCCTGCCGTGGGGCAGCTGCTCACGACGCTGGGATGGGTGCGAGAGGAGCATGCGGCGTTCGCCGTCCCCGCGCCTGACGAGGGGGTTGAGCCCGGGCTGCTCATCCCCGCCGGCGCCACGGTCACGCCCGCGGCCGTGCTCGACGAGATCATGCGCCTCGTGGGGGCAGCTGCCACGGCACCTCGCGCGCTCGACGTGGTGGTGTGCGCGCCTGACCCGCGCGACCTCTACCGTGCGCTCGCGCCGCATCTGGCGGAGGCGGGGATCGCATGCGGCCTCACGTGCCGCGTCCCGTTCGGCGCCACGGCGCTCGGGCGCGCCTGGGCGAGCGCGTGCGCGCTGGTCGAGGACGACGCGCGCTGGATCGCGGCAGCCACCGACTTCGCCTACGGGGCGTTCTCGGGCATGCGCGCCTTCGAGGCGCAGCGGCTCAACGCGGAGCTGCGCAGAGACCGCCTGCTCACCTGCGCCGACGCGCGGGAGCGCCTGCGTGATGCCTCGCCCTCCTTCGCGCATTTCGAGACGCTCGCGCGTGGCGGCTTCGAGGAGGCCTGCCGTGCGCTCGACGCCGTCGAGGCGTGCGCGAAGGAGACGGAGGGAAGCTCGCCGCTTGCCCGCCCCGAGGAGCGCGGCGCGCTGTCGGCCTTGCGCGGCCTGCTCGAGACGGCGCGCGACCTCGCTGCGGGGGACGCGTTCTCTGACGTGGTGCGCGACGTGGCCCCCACGCTGAGCGTGCCTCTCTCGACGCTCGCGTTTGCCGCGCCAAAGGGCGAGGGCAGGCAGCAGGCGCGCGATGGGCGGCAGGATGCGCCTCTGCGGATCGCCCAAACTGCGCCCCCGCAGTCCGCGACCGTCCTCTTCACGGGCCTGCCGACACCGGGCTCGCTCGCGCCGAGAAGCGCCGACGCGGTCATCCTCGCCGACGTGACGGACGCGAGCTTTCCCGCCGCGCCGGGCGCAGACGCGCTCGACGCGCTCGCCCGCAAGCTCGGCCTGCCGACCCCTCCCGATCCGCTCGATGGGCAGCGCCGCGCTTTTGCGGCGGCCGCCTCGGCGGCGCGCAGGCGCTTCACCTGCGTGATGCCGCTGCGCAACGAGGCGCAGGAGGAGACGTACCCCGCTTTCGCGTTCGACGAGTACGTCGAGGCGCTCGCCGCCGCCCGCGGGAGCGACGGCGAGCCGACCGAGGAGGGCAACGCCCTGCTCCAGGGCTTCCTCGCGCGCGCCGCGCACCGCTTCGGCGAGGACGCGCTCGTACGCGGCATGGGGCGCTCGTTCGCCGCGCCCGAAGGCGCAGTCGAGCTCGCTCCCGCGCGCCGCGGCGTGCTCGAGACGCTCGACATGGCCGATCACCTGCCCTCGGTCGCGGAGGGCGCGCGTCGCCTGCCCGTGCTCTCGCCCTCGGCCATCGAGGCGTACCTGGGCTGCCCGTACCAGTGGTTCGTCACGCGCCGCATCCGCCTGAACGAGCTCGACGAGGGGTTCGGCGCGCTCGAGACGGGCTCGTTCGCGCACGCGGTCCTCGCCGCGTTCTACGATGAGCTCGCCGCATGCGGCTGCGCGCGCGTGCCGACCGACGCCGCGGGCTGGCAGGAGGCGAGCATCTTGTTCGACGAGGTGTTCGCTTCGCAGGCCGCCGCGCAGCGCACGCAAGACCCCGCGACCTCCTCGCGCCTCGTCGCTCGCGCCGAGGCCGAGGCGCTTGCGGTCGAGCGCCTGCGCGAGGTCCTGCGCGAGAGCGTGCGCCGGCAGGCGCGCTTCGCGCCGACCTACGCGGTTTGCGCCCATGAGCTTGAGATCAAGCCTGACCAGGGCGTTGACTACGCGGGCGCGCGCCTGAACGGCCGGGTTGACCGCGTCGACGTCGACGCGGCGGCGGGGCGCTACCTCGTGCTCGACTACAAGGGCTCGTCGGAGAGGCACGCGGCGGGCTTTCCCGACGACGCCGACCCGGAGGCCTTCGCGCTTCCGCGCAAGGTGCAGGCGCTCGTCTACGCCCAGGCGCTGCGCGGGCGCTTCGACGGCCTCGCGTGCGCGGGCGCGCTCTACCTCGGCTACCGCGCGAGGTCGGACGGCGCGTTCGCGGCGGGGTCGTTCGACGAGGCCGCGGGCGACTTGGGGGAGTTCGGGAAGGACTCCTCGCGCGTGCACATGAACTTCGCCCGCTTCCTCGACCTGGTGGAGGAGAAGATCGCCCCGCACGTGCGCGCGCTCATGGAGGGGCGCATCGCGGCTGACCCCGCCTCCAAGGAGGCGTGCGCGCACTGTCCCGTCGCATCCTGTGAGAGGAGGCTCTCGTGAACCTTGATCGCTGCACGCCCGGGCAGCGCGAGATCGTGACCACGCTCGACGCGCCGCTTCTGGTGGCCGCGGGCGCCGGCTCGGGGAAGACCTTCACCCTCACGCAGCGCGTCGTGAACGCGCTCGCGCCAGCGCAGGGAGAGGCGCCCTGCCTCGACTCAATCGACCAGGTGCTCGCCATCACGTTCACCAAGAAGGCGGCGAGCGAGCTCAAGGGGCGCATCAAGGCGCTGCTCGTGAGCGAGGGCCTGCGCGACCAGGCGCTCGCCGTGGACGGCGCGTGGATCTCGACCATCCACGGCATGGCCGCGCGCATCCTGCGCGAGCACGCGCTCGAGCTCGGGCTCGACCCGGCGTTCGAGGTTCTACCCGAAGCCGACGCCGAGCTTCTGCGCACGCAGGCGGTCGACGCGGTGGTGCGCCGCGCGCGGGAGTCGTCCGACCCGCTCGTGCGCGACCTCCTTGCAAGCGGCCTGCCGCTTTCCGACGAGGGCCGCGGCTCAAGCGTCACGAGCCAGGCGCTGCGCGTGCTGAGCCGCGTGGAGGCCATGCCCGAGGGGTTCGACGGCATCGCCCTGGCGAAGCCGCAGGCGCGCCCGGCTGACCTCATGCGCGCCCTCTACGAGCTCGGGCAGGACTTCCGCGCGACTGCCGCGGCGTGGGCGAAGCCGACGAAGACCGAGGCGCAGATGCTCGAGGCGCTCGAGCGCGCCCTCGAGGGCGCCCAAGCGTGGCTCTCGGACGCGCCGCCTGCGGCGTTTGACGACCCTGCCTTCGACGCGGAGGCGTTCCGCCGCGCCCTCTACGCCTTCCCGCCCACGTCGGCCCAGTTCCACGCGAAGAAGGATGACGCCGGCTTCTTCGCGAGCTACCGCAGCGAGTACGCGCGCCTGAGCGAGGAGGCCGAGGCGTGCTGCGCGTATCGCACCGCGCGCGCCCTCGTGAGCTTCGCCCGCCTGATCTCCGACGAGTTCTCCCGGCTCAAGGGGCCGTCGCGGCTCGACAACGCCGACCTGCTCGCGCAGTGCGCCCGCGCGCTCGCCACGCGCCCGGCGCTCGCGGAGCGCTACCGCCGCCAGTTCAAGCTCATCATGGTCGACGAGTTCCAGGACACCGACAAGCTCCAGGTCTTCCTCATCAGCGCGCTCGCCGCGCCGGGGCTCGCGAACGTGTGCACGGTCGGCGACGCCCAGCAGAGCATCTACCGCTTCCGCGGGGCTGACGTGAACGTGTTCTTCGCGTACCGCGACAGCCTGCGCCAAAAGAGCGCGGACGCGCGGTTCGTGTCGCTGCCGGACAACTTCCGCAGCCACGCCGACGTGCTCAAGCTCGTCGACGCGGTGTTCGCGCAGCAGCGCGTGTTCGGGCGCGAGTTTCTGCACCTCGAGCCGCGCGGGGCGGTGAACGCCGCGGCCGACCCCGTCTTCGCCGACCATCCGCGCATCAGCTTCGACTTCGTGCACTACAAGGGTTCGACGTCGAAGGCGCGGGGCGTCTCGAAGGCCGAGGCGGTCGTCGCGGCCGCGCGCCACGTGGCGCAGCACTTCGCCTGCCTGCGCGCGCGCGGCGCGCGCGCAGGCGACATGGCGCTTCTGCTCGGCGGCATGGGAAACGCGGGCGTGTACGCGCGCGAGCTGCGCCGCGTCGGGCTCGAGAGCGTGATCGCGGGCGGGTCGGTGTTCGCGTCCTCGCAGGAGGCCCAGCTCGTCGCCAGCCTGTTGCGCGTCGCGGTCAACGGGGACGACGAGCCGGCGCTGTTCTCCGTGCTCACCTCGCCGCTGTTCGCCCTCGCCGACGACGTGCTGCTCGCGCTCGCCACCGCGCGCGACGAGGCGGGGGAGGTGCGCCCGCGCTCCCTCTCGCGCGGCTTCGCCGACGCGCGCGAGGGAGCGGTTTCGGGCCTTGCGTCTGGTGACGAGCAGGCGCTCGCGATGGCGCGCGCGCATTTGGGGCGGTTCGCGGCGCGGGCGCGCAAGGGGGGCGCCACCGAGGCGCTGCGCCGTCTCTTCGCGGAGACGGGCCTGCTCGACCGCTTGGAGGACGCGGGCGCGCCCGGCCTGGCCGCGGCGGGGAACCTCGCCAAGGCGCTCAGCCTGGTGCGCGGCTTCGAGGGCGCGTGCTCGGGCGCATCGTCGGTCTGCCTCGCGTACGCCGACCACCTGCGCTGCGCGAAGGAGGCGCCCGGCGCGCTCGCCACGGTGGAGTCCGACTTCGTGCGCATCATGACGGTGCACGCCTCGAAGGGCCTCGAGTTCCCGCACGTGGCCGTCGCCGACCTGGGGTCGGGCGTGGCGTCGCGCGAGTCGCTCGTGGTGGAGAACGTCGGGGAGCGCACCTACGTCGCCGCGAGCGCGCCGGCCGCGGGGGAGTGCGAGAAGGTCATCACGAAGCTGCGCGGCTTCGAGCGCGAGGACGCGCTCTGCGAGGACGCCGCGGCGGCGCGCACGCCCGGGGAGCTCTTCAGCGCGCTCTCCGCCTACGCGCGCTCCCAGTCGCTCGCCGAGGCGCAGCGGCTGCTCTACGTGGCGCTCACGCGCGCGAGCCGCTCGCTGCTCTTGAGCGGCGTGTTCAGGTCGAAGCCTCAGGACGGCTACGAGAAGGCGGGCATCTACGGCGATCTGCACGCGGCGCTCGGGTGGGACGTCGAGTCCGAGAAGTCGGTCAGCATGGTCGACTACGGGGGGAGCGCGCCCGCCCGCGTGACGCTCGAGTACCTCACCGCGTCTGGCGAAGGGGCGGCTCCTGGCGGGGAAGGCGCGCCGGCGAGCGAGGACGTCCCTGCGAGCGAGGGCGCTGTTGCGAGCGAAAGTACCTCTGCGAGCGAGGGCGTTGCCGGCGGCGGGGCGGACGCTTCTGCCGGCGACGGCGCTCCCGCTGGTGAAGAGGATGCGAAGCCTGCGGCCTTCCGCGTGCCCGCACGCCCGGCGCTGCGGATGCCCTCTGCCGCGCCCCATGCGTTCGGGCGCGAGGACGTGCGCTCCTACTCCTCGCTCGAGCACGACCCGCTGCCCTGGGAGCTGCTCGGCCGCGCCGCGCAGCTCGGGGCGGCGCCCGCCGCCGCGCCCGCCGCTGGCGCCGCCGCCGCGCAAGATGTCGCCGCGCGCGTCGTGGAGGACGACGACGCCACGGCCCTCGGCACGGCGTTCCACCGCCTCGCGCAGCGCATGGTGCTCGAGGCGGCGGTCCGCCCGGCGCCGCGCGCGCTCGAGAAGCCTGCGCGCGAGGCCGTGCGCGCGCAGGCGCAGCGCGCGGGCCTCACCCCTGACCAGGCGAGGCGCCTCGACGAGGCGCTCGACCTCTGGGCGGCGAGCGACGTGGCGCGTGAGCTCGGCAGCTTTGCGCAGATCGCCGCCGAGGTCCCGTTCATGGTGGACGTCGGGCCCGCAGGCGCGCCGCCGCTCTACCTCGAGGGCGCCCTCGACGCGCTCGCCCTCGACGGCACGGGGTGCGCGCTCGTCGTCGACTACAAGACGGGCGGCTCGCCCGCCGAGACGGACGCGTTCGTGCGCGCGAAGCACGAGCTGCAGGCTCAGTGCTACGCGTACGCCCTGCTCAAGGAGGGGGTCTCTGAGGTCGAGGCGCGCTTCGTGCGCGTGGAGCACCGCAGCGGAGGCAACCCCGCGCAGCCTCAGGTGGCAACCTACCGCTTCGACGCGTCGGACGTCGAAGCGCTCGAAGACGTCATAAGGAAGCACGCATGAACCTCTCGAAGTCCCGCTACACGCGCGGCGTCCAGTGCCCGAAGATGCTCTGGATGGAAGCGCACCTGCCCGAGCAGTTCGACGACACGGTGCTGAACCAAGCCGTGCTCGCCACGGGAAACGAGGTGGGCGACCTCGCCATGGGCTACTACGGCCGCTTCACGGAGATCCCCTTCGACGCGCATGACTTCGCGGGCATGGCGCGCCTCACGCGCGAGCTCATGGAGGCGGGCGAGCCTGTGATCTGCGAAGCCACCTTCGAGCGCGACGGCAACCTGTGCATGGTGGACATCCTGCTCAACGAGCCTGACGGCGTGCGCCTCGTGGAGGTGAAGTCCTCCACGCACCTCCACGACATCTACCTGCACGACATGGCCTACCAGTGCTGGCTGCTGGACCGATGCGGGTATGCGGTGAAGAGCGCGAGTCTCATGCACGTGAACAGCTCCTACGTGCGCAAGGGGGAGCTCGACCTGCACGGGCTCTTCACGGTGGAGGACTGCACCGAGGTGGTGAGAGGCATGATGGGACAGGTGGGGGAGCGCGTGGCCTACCTCAAGGCGGTGGCGGACGACCCCGCCGAGCCCGGGGAATCAGGCGCGCTCTCCCAGTCGCTCGGCATGGAGCCCGGCGCACGTGACCGTTGCTCCATTGGTCCGCACTGCCGAAGCCCCTACCCGTGCGGCTACCAGCGGTGGTGCTGGCGCTACGTGCCGCATCCGAGCGTGTTCGACCTGGGCGGCTACGGGCTCGTCAAGGCGTTCAAGCTCGTCGACCAGGGGCTCCTCACGTTCGACGACGTGGCGAACGCAGGCCTGCGCCTCAAGGCGATCCCGCAGCGCCAGATCGAGGCGCATCGCACGGGGAAGAGCCCGCTTGTCGACGTGGCGTTCGTGCGCAGGTTCCTCGCCGAGCTCGCGCCGCCGCTGTACTTCCTCGACTTCGAGACGTACCAGCCCGCCGTGCCGCCCTTCGACGGCGTGCGCCCCTACCAGCAGATCCCCACGCAGTTCTCGCTGCACGTCGTGAGCGACGCGGAAGGCGCCTTCGAGCACCGCGAGTTCCTCGCGCGCGAGGGGACCGACCCGCGCCGCGCGGTGGCCGAGGCGCTCGCGCGCGCCATCCCGCGCGACGCGCGCACCGTGGCCTACAACATGAGCTTCGAGCGCATGGTGCTCAAGGACCTCGCCGTCCAGTTCCCTGACCTCGCCGCGCATCTGCTCGCCATGCGCGAGAACATGCGCGACCTCATGGTGCCCTTCCGCAACGGCGCGTACTACGCGGCGGCGCAGGGCGGCTCGTTCTCGATCAAGTCCGTGCTCCCGGCGCTCTTCCCAGACGACCCGGAGCTCGACTACCATGCCCTCGACGGCGTGCGCAACGGGGCGCAGGCGTCGGCGGCGTTCACCGACCTGACGCACATGGTGCCCGAGGAGGCCGCTCGTACCCGAGAGGCGCTCCTGCGCTACTGCGAGCTCGACACGCTCGCCATGGTGCGCATCTGGCAAAAGCTCCAAGAGGCCGTCGCATAGCGACGAAGTCCAAGAGGCTCTCGCAGAACGAAACAGCTTCAAGGGGTTGTCGCATGACGGCAAACCTCAAGGCGCTGCGCCGCTGAGCGTATCGTGCTGCCGTGCTCGTTGGGCAGGCTCGCTAGGCCGACTTGCTAAGCCGGCTTGCTAGGCAGGCTTGCCCATGGAATCGAGGCGCTCCACGATCCACGTCTTGATGATGGCTTGCCGGCCTACGCCGATGCGCGCGGCCTCCTTGTCGAGCTCATTGACGACCCATTGGGGAAAGTCAACGTTGACGCGCTTCACCTCGCAGTTCAAGTGCTCGATTGCTGCGGTGTCGAAGTAGTCGAGCACGTCGGCGCCCTCGTCGAAGAGCCCTTCGAGGTTTGCGGCGTTAACGCTTGCGGTGCTCATAAAGCCTGACCTCCTTGTCGTGTGACCGGCGAACGGATATGATCCTCACGGCGTCTCCCCGATCGGTCGCGATGGCGGTCCAATGCTTGCCGTTGACCATGCCGACGACCAGATAGCGCGGCTCGCCTCGATCCTTGGCCGGCAAGCGGATCGCGTTCTCGTCTTCCCACAGCGCTTGCGCCTCAGGAAAGCTCATGCCGTGTTTCTCGATGTTGACGGCGTTCTTCTTCGGATCGAACACGAATAGCATTATATGCTCCTCCAATATACTGATTCAATATAATTGAGGTATGAAAATGCTATTAACGAAGGAGCAACATAGGACATCACCGCTTTTCGAAGAGGTGGCTGTCCCGTGAGGTTAGGATTATTCCAACCAGAGTTGACGTTGCTGCAATTATATAAAACACATGTTCTTGTTTCAAGAGGATGGACCAAGAAAACCTTGTCGTGTTACCATCAAGGGGAAAAAGAGGGAAGGAGCACGGTCTATGATAAGCACGGCATTGACGGCGGCTGCGGCGGGGATTGCCCGTCGCGCGCACGAGGGGCAGCTCGACAAGGCGGGGGAGCCCTACGTCAACCATCCGCTGCACGTGGCGGAAGCCATGGACACCGAAGAGGAGACGTGCGTGGCGCTTCTGCACGACGTGCTCGAGGACTCCGACTTCACGGTCGACGACCTGCGCGAGGCGGGCATGCCCGAGAGCGTGGTCGCGGCGGTCGAGCTGCTCACGCACGACGAGCGCGTGGACTACCTGGACTACGTGCGCGGCGTGCGGAAAAACCCCGTGGCCGCCAAGGTGAAGCGCGCCGACCTCGAGCACAACCTCGACCCCAAGCGCCTCAAGCGCCGCCTCACCGCGGTGGACATGAAGCGCCGCGCGCGCTACCTCGAGGCGCTTGCCGTCCTCGACGGCAAGGACGCCTCCGCAGCTCCCGCAGCACCTGCGGTCCCCGCGCCCAAGCCGCCGACTCGCTAGCGCTTCCGGCCTGCGCTCAACCTCCAGCTCGCAAGCATCCTTCGGTGACTTCGCCGACGAGGGCGGGGGCGTGTGCTTGGCGCGCACGTCCCCGCTTTGTGCTACCATCGGCACGGTACGGCAGGGGCTTCGGACGAGCGGAGAGCGGAGGTTTGCGGCACATGGCATCGCGAAAGGCGGCATCACGCGGGAAGCCGCGCATGAAGGTGGCGGTGAGCGCGTGTTTGCTGGGGCAGGCCTGTCGCTACGACGGCGCCTCCAAGCCCTGCGAGGCCGCCCTGGCCCTCCTCGACCGCGGCGACGTCGAGGTGGTCCCCGTCTGCCCCGAGGTGGCGGGCGGCCTGCCCACGCCGCGCGAGCCGAGCGAGATCACGCACGCGGGCGCGCGCTGGCAGGTGACGGCGCGCGACGGCGCCGACGTCACCGACGCGTTCGTGCGCGGCGCCGAGGCCACGCTTGCGCTCATGCGGCGCGAAGGGTGCCGCATGGCCGTCCTCAAGGCGAAGAGCCCCTCGTGCGGCAGCCGCCAGGTGTACGACGGCACGTTCACCGGCACGCTGCGCCCCGGCTACGGCGTCACCGCGAAGCTTCTGCGCGACCGCAACATCTTCGTCATCGACGAGACGGAGCTCCCCCTTCACCTGGGGAGACGCTATGAGCCGCCGCGCGGCACCCTCTCCATGGCGTGCCAGCACCTGCGCACCATCAACGCGCACAAGATCCAGGTCATGCGCCACTGCTTCCGCGTGGGGCTCTACAAGCAGGGCCTTCTGCACGACCTCTCGAAGTACACGCCCACCGAGTTCTGCACGGGCATGCGCTACTACCAGGGCACGCGCAGCCCCAACACCGCCGAGCGCGAGGAGCGCGGCTTCTGCGCGGCGTGGCTGCACCACAAGGGGCGCAACCGCCATCACTACGAGTACTGGACCGACGTGCGCGGCAAGGGCGACGGGCGCATCGTGGGCGCGCCCATGCCCACGCGCTACGTGGTGGAGATGTTCTGCGACCGCGTGGCCGCCTGCAAGGTGTACCAGGGCGACGCCTACGCCGACGCGAGCGCGCTCGAGTACTACGAGGCCGGCAGCGCGCGCTACATCATGCACCCCGAGACGGCGCAGCTGCTCGAGTACATGCTGCACCTGCTCGCCGACCGTGGCGAGGACGAGGCGTTTCGCATCATCCGCGACGACATCGTGCGCGCCCGCTACACAAGCGGCGCCCAAGGCCGCTTCTAGACGGCGAAAGCAGCGAAGGGGCCCGGCGTGCCCGGTGCGACAGCGAAATCGGCGAAGAGGCCCAGCGTGCCCGGCATGTCCGGCGACGAAGGCCGCGAAGCGCGCGTGAGCCGCCGCACCTCCGCGATGCCGTCCACGCCCGCTTACGCCTCCGCGACGCCCCACGCCCGCTTACGCCTCCGCGCCGTTGAAGAGAATTGCAGCAAGAAAACGGGGAGAAATGCTGCCACGGAGGAGTTCTTCTTGTATCCTTGAAACGCTTCTGATCCGGGAAGAGAGTTTGAGGCAAAACTATAGGTACGTCTGGTGGTGAGCACTTGTATCCGTTGCTGATCGTCCGAGTGGAGATCGTCTGCTTGATACTCCTGGTATTCCTCGGCATCAACGCCCGCTATTACAAGATGGGAAAGGACAATGGCAGCTTCA
The DNA here is from genome assembly GCF_011038995.1 of Adlercreutzia sp. ZJ242. Classification (NCBI taxonomy): domain Bacteria; kingdom Bacillati; phylum Actinomycetota; class Coriobacteriia; order Eggerthellales; family Eggerthellaceae; genus Adlercreutzia; species Adlercreutzia sp. ZJ242. Next base: position 23,743 of record NZ_JAAKEE010000002.1, on the reverse strand, counting down.
TAAGAATGCTGTTTTTCGCCATTGGCCATGTTGTGTTCGACATCATCACCGTGCTGACGGTGAACAACCTGGACCAGGTTCCCGTCTGGGTCAACTACATAGCCCATGTGGTGTTTTACCTGTTCGCCATTTTGTTTGCCCATGAGTTCTTCTGCTATGTGATCGCCCTGTCCTACCGTGAGAAGCGGGTTCAGAAGGCAGCGAGAATCATCGGCTTTTCCCTGGTGGGGCTCTATCTGCTCCTCCTGCCAGTGATGCCCATCGAGTACCTTCATGGCAACGGGACCAATTACAGCCTGGGGCCGGCAGCCGTCGTGGGCTATGGCCTCGGCATGATCTTCTTGGCAGGCAGCGCCGTGATCCTGGCCGTGAACTTCAAGAAGCTGGCGCCTCATGTCCGGATGGCCTTGATTCCCATGCTTACTCTGATGGTGGCGGCGGAGTGCATCCAGATCGCGGTGCCCGAGCTGCTGATCACGGGCGGCGCGGCAACCGTTGTCACGGTGGCGTTCTTCTTCTCCCTGGAGAACCCGGCGGACGTGTTCAGGCAGAAGCTGCTGATTGACGCCCTCACCGGCGTGAAGAGCCGCAGCAGCTATGAGCTCGAGATCCAGCAGATGGAGGAGACGTTCGTCCAGAACCGGGACATCCGATTCGGGATGGTGTTCTGCGACATCAACGACTTGAAGGAGGTCAACGATGAGTTCGGCCACCTGAAGGGGGACGACTACATCGGTGACATCGCCCAGATCCTGACGCGGGATCTGCAGGGGGCGAAGAGCATCTACCGCATGGGCGGCGACGAGTTTCTGGCCGTATACCGCAACGCGGATGAGGCGAAGATCCAGCAGGAGATCGATCAGGTCAACGCGGACTGCAAGGCCATGTCCGAAAAGGTGCCCTATCAGATGAGCGTCGCCATCGGCTACGCCGTATCCGGCGAGGAATACGCCTCGTTGCGCAACGTGCTGCAGATGGCCGACTACCTCATGTATCAGAACAAGACGGACATGAGGCGGGAGAAAGCCCGCCTGTCGCAGGACGGGCAGCAGCTGAACGTCACCGGCTTGACCGACCGCATCTTCGATGCCTTCGCCGCAACAGGCGGAAGGAACTACCTTACCATGGGCAACCTGTCCACCAACGTCTCCCGCTGGTCTCAGGCGGCGGTGGATTACTTCGGCCTGCCCGGCGAGTTCATCTATGACAGCGCCACCGTTTGGATGGAGTATATCCACCCGGACGACCGCGCCACCTATTGGACGGACATCAGCGCGGTTTTCAGCGGAGCGAAAAAGGAGCACAACATAGAGTACCGCGTTCGCAACAAGCGGGGAGAATACGTGGTATGCACCTGCCGGGGCAGAATCCTGAAAGGCAAGAGCGGCGAGCCGGACCTGTTCGTCGCCACCCTGGTCAATCACGGCATCGGGGAGACCATCGACCCCATCACCGGGCTTCACAACGAGCGCATCCTGGTTCCCCACATGGAGAAGCTGCTGCGGGAGAAGGCGAGGGCATCGTTCCTGACGGTGAAGATCTGCTCCTTCAGCAGGATCAATCTGCTGTATGGCCACTTGACCGGCGATCAGATCCTGGGACAGTTTTCCGGAGTTCTGAGGAGGGTCGTTGGCCAGAAGGGGCGGGCTTTCCGGATCGGAGACACCAGGTTTGTTCTTTGCCTGCCGGGAATGGACGCGGAGGACGTTTCCAAGCTCTACGCAGACCTGACGAACGCCGCCCGCTTCGAGATCACCATGGACTCCATCACCATTCCCCTGAGGCTGGCGGGCGGGGCCTTTGTCGTGGGCGAGCAATATGCCGGCAGCGTCGTCGCTGTCCGGAACAACCTGACCAGCGTGTTGGAGCGTTCCGAGCATGAAGGCTATGGCCGCCTCATGTTCTACGGCGATCCGGCTCAAGGCGAGAGCCAGGTAGACTTCAAGCTGCTGGCCGCCATCTATCAGGACGCGGTGACGGAGCGGAAGGGCTTTCGCCTGGAGTATCAGCCCATTCACCAAATGGATACCGGAGAGGCCATGGGGGCGGAGGCTCTGCTGCGGTGGCGGGGCGAAGAAACCGGCATGGTGCACCCGGGGCAGTTTGTGCCTTGGCTGGAAAACGATCCCTGCTTCTTCCAGGTGGGCTGGTGGATCCTTCGGAAAGCCCTCTCAGACGCCCGGGAAATGCTGCCGGTGGTGCCCGGCTTCGTGATCAAGGTCAACATCACCGTCCTGCAGCTGGAGGACGAGCGGTTTAACGCCATGGTGCTCGAGGCGCTGCGGGAGACCGGCTTCCCGCCCCAGCAGCTTTGCCTGGAGCTGACGGAGCGCTGCCGCGAACTGGACGAGGAATACCTGAAGTCGCAGATCGAGTTCTTCCACCGGTTCGGCATTCAGGTTGCCCTGGACGATGTGGGCACCGGCTTCTCCTCCCTGGGCGTCTTGCTCAACCTCCCGGTAGACGAGGTCAAGCTGGACAAATCCTTCATCACGGACATACGCAGCCGGGAGGCTAATCAGGTGTACGTGGGCGCGATCGTGGATGCTGCCCGGAGGCTGGGCCTCCACAGCTGCCTGGAGGGGGTCGAAGACCAGAAGACCTACGAGTATCTCCGCTCCCTCGGCGCAACCTGCTGCCAGGGATACTATTTCTCGAAGTCTCTGCCACCCAGGGACCTGAAGGCCTACCTGCTGGCGGATAAAGGGAGGGCGCGGCAATAGCGCGGCAATAGCGCTTGCGCGGCTTCCGTGACGGAGGCGATCGCCGGGCAAGCCAGAAGCACTGCGATTTCCCATCATGAGAATGCGCCTCACCATGCCGCGAAATGCGCTTCACCGTGCCGCGGCTTCTGACATCGCCTTTTTCGAGGAGCGGGCTGATCTGGAAAAACTGATCACGCTGGCCGACAAAAGCATGTATTATGTAAAAAACATGAAAAAACTCTGATTGTTGGCATAGGTTTAGGAGAGACCCTGTGAGGACGAGAGTAGACGATGCGATCGCCCGGTTTGCGGCAATTGCGTTGGAGACGGACGACATCAGCGAGCATGTTCAGGAGCTGCTGGATCGTGTGCGGGAGCAGTACGGGTTTGACGTGGTCTATATTTTGGAGAGGGTCAACTGGAACTACGCGTTCACCTATAAATACGCCAGCGTGAGCCATCCCAAGTACGACAACCGGGGCGTGTACCTGGAGCTGACGGAGGAGGACTACGAGAGGGCCCTCCATATGTACGACGACTCTCCTCTCTGCGCCTATAACGTGGGCTCGCTGTCAGACTATGAGATATCGGACTGCATCATGCACTACGGGTTCGTCCGAAAGAAGACCCGCAGCTATGACGGCTCCGTCGGCTTCCAGTGCTTTACGCCCCATGACTGGACGGAAGAGGAGAAGGCGGCGCTGCTGAAGCTGGGAAAGCTGTTCAAGATGATCTTCAGCGTGCCTCTCGCGGAGGGGGTGAACGAGCATCTTTACGCGACGCTGGAGCAGGAGCGGAGGCAGTACCGGGATGCGCTGGTGCAGGGCTCGGAGTACAGCTTTTCCTTCGAGGTTTCCGGGGGGCTGATCCGGGAGAAGATCGTGACGGCCCATAACAAGAACCTGCTCGCGTCGCTGGGGCTTTCCCTTCCGGTGGATTACGACACGTTTCAGAGCATGTTCTTGGAGAAGAACAAGATCCGCCTGCTAGAGGAAGACGAGGCTGGCTGCTTCTCCTGCGCCGGGCTTGCGGAGCTGTTTGAGAAGGGAATCTCAAATCCGGAGGCGGAATACTACAACCCCGTCGAGGACACCTACATGCGGGTCTCTGTCTTCATGCACCAGGACAAGGAGACCGACCATATTCACGGGCTGTTCATAGCGACAGACATTACCGAGGCGAAGCTGAAGCAGCAGAATCAGCAGCAGGCGCTTCTGGCCGCCTATGAGGCAGCCAATCACGCCAGCGCCGCAAAGTCCACTTTCCTGGCCAACATGAGCCATGACATCCGAACCCCCATGAACGGCATCATCGGCATGACCGCTATTGCCGGGACCTATTTGGACGACAAGGAGCGGGTCTCGGACTGCCTTTCTAAGATCATGGTCGCCAGCAAGCACCTGCTGGGACTGCTCAACGAAGTGCTGGACATGAGCAAGATCGAATCCGGCAAGATCGAGTTGCAGGATGAAGAGTTCAGCCTGCCGGACTTGCTGGATGATCTGATCCCGATGGTGAAGCCTCAGATCGAGGCAAAGCGCCATGAGTTCTACGTCTCGGTCAGGGGCGTTGCGCATGAGAAGGTCGTTGGCGACAGCCAGCGGATCCGGCAGGTATTCCTGAACCTGCTGAGCAACGCCATCAAATACACGCCCGAGGGTGGAAGGGTGCAGCTGCTCCTGTCCGAGAAGCCGATCCGCAGGAAGGCCCTGGGCTGCTATGAGATCGTCATCGAGGACAATGGCATCGGCATGAGCGAGGAGTTCCTGAAGCACTTGTTCGAGCCTTTCACCAGGGCGGAAGACAGCCGCATGGCGGGCGTTCAGGGGACGGGACTGGGAATGGCGATTACCCAGAACATCGTCCAGCTCATGAACGGGAGGATCGACGTAAAGAGCGAGCCGGACAAGGGGACGAGATTCACCATAACGATTTTCCTGAAGCTCCAGGAAGGCGGGGAGGCTGCTTCCTCTGACGAGCTGATCGACCTGCCGATTCTGGTGGTGGACGACGATCTGGCGACCTGCGAGTCCACCTGCGATATGCTGAGCGACCTCGGCATGTTGGGCGAATACGTGCTCTGCGGCGAGGACGCGGTGAAGTGCGTCGTGACCCGCCACGAGGCGGAGGATGACTACTTCGCGGTCATCCTCGACTGGAAGATGCCGGGAATGGACGGCGTGGAGGTAACCAGGGAGATTCGCAGGCAGGTCGGGGAGGACGTGCCGATCATCATCATCTCGGCTTACGACTGGTCCGAAATCGAAGTCTCGGCAAGGGCGGCCGGAGCCAACGCGTTCCTCAGCAAGCCTTTGTTCAAGTCGAAGATGGTTTACCTGTTCAAAGAGCTTCTTGGAAACGGGAAGCAGCTGCAAGGCCTGCCTGCGCTCAATGCGATTCAGAAGGAAGACTTCAGCGGCAAGCGGGCGCTGCTGGTGGAGGACAATGAGCTGAGCGCGGAAATAGCGCGCGAAGTCCTTGGCACGGCAGGTCTCGAGGTCGAATACGCAAAGGACGGAAAAGAGGCTCTCGACAGGATGACCGTGGCTGAGGCAGGCTATTACGACATCGTGTTCATGGATGTCCAGATGCCGATCATGGACGGCTGCGAGGCGACTCGGGCCATCCGCAGCCTGCCCGGCGACTATCCCCGGCAGGTGCCGATCATCGCCTTGACCGCGAATGCCTTTGTCGGGGACGTGCAGGCCTGCAGGGATGCCGGAATGGACGAGCACATCGCAAAGCCCCTTGACTTTGACCAGCTGTTCAAGGTTTTGAACAAGTGGCTTGGGTAGCCGACTCTTAAAACCTATCGTCGTCGCCAAGCTCACCACCGCTGCGCGCAAGGCGCTCGATCTGTAGAATGCCGCGCAGGCGCCCGGCGGCGGCGGGAGAACCGCTATACTCTTCCGCATGGAAGAATTCGAGAACAACGTCGCCTCCGTGCCCGCCGGCTCTGGCGCTCCCGCGCCCAGCGGCCCTAGCGGCGCCGCGTCTGCCGGCGCAGCTCCCGCCCTCGCGCCCGCCGCGCCCGAGACCCAGGCCGCCAAGATCGCGCGCGTCAAGCGGGAGCTCGACGCGGTGCCGACGCTTCCGGGCGTGTACCTCTGGAAGGACGCGTCGGGCCAGGTCATCTACGTGGGCAAGGCCAAGCAGCTGCGCGCGCGCATGCGCCAGTACGTGAACTTCCAGGACGACCGCGCCAAGATCCCGCTGCTCGTCGACCAGATCGACTCGTTCGAGTACATCGTGGTGCAGAACGAGCACGAGTCGCTCGTGCTCGAGAAGAACCTTATCAACCAGCACAGCCCGTTCTTCAACGCGGACTTCAAGGACGACAAGTCCTACCCCTTCATCGCGCTCACCAAGGGGGACGTGTTCCCCGCCATCAAGTACACGCGCGAGCGGCACAAGAGCGCCACGCGCTACTTCGGGCCCTACACCGACTCGCGCGCCGCGCGCGAGATGGTCGACATCGCGCGGCGCGTGGTGCCGATCTGCGCCGCGAGCTGCGCGGACTGGCGCAACCTCACGCGCAAGCTGGAGAAGCTCGCAGGCAGGGGCGAGGCCGCCACGCCCGGCACCTTCCTCACGCCCGACGGCTCCATCCGCCCGTGCTTCGACTGCCACGTGGGGCTCGGGCCGGGCGCGTGCTGCGGGCAGATCACGCCCGAGGGGTACGCGGAGAACGTGCGCCGAGTCGAGCGGTTCCTCGCGGGGCACCACCGCGAGTTCGTCGACGAGCTCTCCGCCGACATGCGCGCCGCCGCCGCCGAGCTGGACTTCGAGCGCGCGGCGCGCATCAAGAGCCGCATCGACACCATCGGCTCGCTCACCGACAAGCAGCACGCCGTGTCCGCGCGCAACCTCAACGCCGACGTCATCGGCTTCTTCCGCGAGGAGACGGTGGCCGGCGCGCACGTGCTCATGGTGCGCGAGGGGCGCATCATCAACTCGAACGAGTTCACCCTGAACCGCGGGCGCGACGTGCCCGACCAGGACCTGCAGCACAACTTCCTGCTGCGCTACTACGACGCCACCACCTCGATCCCGCACGAGGTGATCGTGCGGGAGCTGCCCGAGGACGCCGACGCCATGGAGGAGTGGCTCACGGGCAAGCTCGGCTCGGCGCACGGGGCGAAGGTGCGCTTCACCGCCCCGAAGAAGGGGGAGAAGTCCGAGCTCGTGGGCATGGCGGAGACGAACGCCAAGCACACGCTCATGCGCTACAAGGTGCGCACGAACTACGACGACAAGCGCATCAACGACGCGCTCCTGCAGCTCGAGAGCGCGCTCGCGCTCGACGGCCCGCCGATGCGCATCGAGTGCTTCGACATCTCCACCATCCACGGCTCCTACACGGTGGCCTCCATGGTGGTGTTCACGGGCGGCAAGCCCGACAAGAACCAGTACCGGCGCTTCAAGATCAAGACGCCGCTCGACGAGGCGAACGACTTCCTCTCCATGCAGGAGGTCATGGGCCGCCGCTACGCGCCCGCGCGCATGGCCGACGAGCGTTTCGGCAAGAAACCCGACCTCATCATCCTCGACGGCGGAAAGCCCCAGCTCACCGCCGCGCTCAAGATGTTCGAGGAGATGGGGGTCACAGGGATCGCGCTGTGCGGCCTGGCCAAGCGCGACGAGGAGCTCTTCGTGCCCTGGCAGGACACCGGGCCCGTGGTCCTGCCCGGCGGCAGCGCGAGCCTGTACCTGGTGAAGCAGGTGCGCGACGAGGCCCACCGCTTCGCCATCACGTTCCACCGCGAGCTGCGCGGCAAGGGCATGACGGCCTCCATCCTCGACGACGTGGCGGGCCTCGGCCCCGTGCGCAAGAAGGCCCTGATGAAGCACTTCAAGTCGTTCAAGAACCTCAAGGCCGCCACGCTCGAGGAGGTCAAGGCGGCGCACGTGGTGCCCGACGAGGTGGCCGAGGAGCTCGTGCGCGTGATCGAGCAGTATAATGAGGACAAGAGAACCGCTGAGGACGCGCTTGCGCGCGCCGCGACCGAAGGAGGCGCCCATGACTGAGGAGCACGTGGACCTGGAGAACATGCCCGACCTGGTGATCGTCACCGGCATGAGCGGCGCGGGGCGAACCGAGGCCATGCACGTGTTCGAGGACCTGGGGTACTTCTGCGTGGACAACCTGCCGGCGAGCCTCATCGGCAACCTGATCGAGCTGAACGAGCGCCCGGGCGGGGAAGGCGAGCGCAAGCGCCTCGCCGTGGTGTGCGACGCGCGCAACGGCGGCTACTTCGGCTCGCTCGACGCGCAGCTGGGGCGCCTGCGCGAGGAGGGCGTCGACTACCGCATGCTCTTCCTCGACGCCGACGACGAGAAGCTCGTCGCGCGCTACAAGTCGAGCCGCCGCCGGCACCCGCTGTGCACTGACGGCACCACCATCGCCCAGGGCATCCAGCGCGAGCGGCAGCTGCTCATGGACCTGCATGACGCCTCCGACCACGTGATCAACACCACCGAGATGCTGCCGCAGAAGCTGCGCACCACCATCCGCTCGCTCTTCGGCACCGGCAGCGAGCGCCGCGGCCTCGCCGTCACGGTGTACTCGTTCGGCTTCAAGCACGGCGCGCCGCTCGACGCCGACCTCGTGATGGACGTGCGCTTCCTGCCGAACCCCTACTACGACCCCGAGCTGCGCCCCCTGACGGGCCTCGACGCGCCGGTGCGCGACTTCGTGATGCTGCGCGAGGAGACGATCGAGTTTCGGCACCGCTGGCACGACCTGCTCGACGTGGTGATGCCGGGCTACGTGGCCGAGGGCAAGCAGCAGCTCGCCATCGCCGTGGGGTGCACGGGCGGGCAGCACCGCAGCGTGGCGCTCGCCGAGTCGACGGGCGACTACCTCAAGACCAAGGGCTACCGCGTGTCGGTGGCGCACCGCGACCTCAAGCTGGCCGACCGCCACGTGGGCGCGGCGGTGCTCGCCGAGTCGCCCGACGTGCACGCGGAGGCGGACGCGGCCGTTGGCGGAGTCCCCGCCCCCGCAGCCCCCGCCCCCGAGGCCGAGGCCGCCACCGGCTCCGCAACCGCCGCCACCCCCGCCCCCGCGGGCGCGCGCTAGGCGGAAGCGCCATGGCTGCCAAGCATCCGTTCCGCGTCGACCCGTCAGCCACCGGGTCGTTCTCGGCGCTCCGCGGCAAGCTGCCGCGCCTCGACGCGCTCGCGCACGGCGGGCAGCGCCTGCGCGCCGTGGTGGTCGGCGGCGGCACGGGCGCGCCCATGTCCATCCGCACGCTGCTCTCGCTCGGCATCGAGACGAGCGCGGTGGTGGCCATGGCCGACGACGGCGGCTCGACGGGCATCCTGCGCGAGGAGGCCGACGTCACGCCTCCCGGTGACATCCGCAAGTGCATCGCCGCGTTCGCGCGCGACCCGCAGGACCCCCTCGTGCGCGCGTTCAAGTACCGCTTCGCCGTGGCGCGCGACCACGCGCTCGGCAACCTCATGCTCGCCGCGCTCGAGGACGCGTGCGGCTCGTTCCCCGAGGCCATCCGCATCTGCGAGCGCCTCGTCGACGCGCAGGGGCACGTGTACCCCTCCACGCTCGACCACGTGACGCTCGCGGCCACCACGCGCGACGGGCGCGAGCTCGACGGGCAGGCGGTGGCGTGCCACTCGCACACGGCGCTCGAGCGCGTGCGCCTGTGCGCGCCCGCGGCGGGCGGCATCGCCGCCTACGAGCCGGCGCTCAACGCGCTGCGCGAGGCCGACCTCATCGTGCTCGGCCCCGGGTCGCTGTTCACCTCCATCATCCCCAACCTGCTCGTGCCCGGCATCGTCGACGCCATCCGCGCCTCGCGCGGACGCGTCCTCTTCGTGTGCTCGCTCGCCGACGTGCAGGGCGAGACGTGGGGCCTCACCGCGCGCGAGCACGTGGAGGCGCTCATGGACCACGGCATGGCGGGGCTCGTGGACTACGTGCTCGTGCACACGCGCGTGCCGCTGCGCGCCGACAGCCCGGCGAACGACCGCTTCAACGCCATGACGGGGCGCGACTCCGACCACGCCTCCACCGCCGGCCTCGACGACGCGCGCCTTGCGGGCAAGGTGCGGCCCGTGTCCATCAACTACCACGACCTCCAGGCCATCCAGTCGATGGGCCCGGTGGTCCTGGCGCGCGCCCTCGCCGACGCCGAGCGCCCCACCTGGCATTCCCCCGAGGCGCTGCGCAACGCGCTCCTGCAGGTCGTCAAGCTCATGCAGGCGAGGCGGGGGTAGGGCTTCGGCATGTCGTTTACCTCAGATGTGAAGGACGAGATCGCCCACGTCGCGCCCGAGTGCTCGCACTGCGAGAAGGCCACGCTCGCCGCGCTCGTGCGCATCGAGGGCACGCTGTTCGTGAGCGGCCCGGGGCGCTACCGCATGGAGGTGGCCACCGACGTGCCCTCCGTGGCGCGCCTCATCATCCGCCTCCTGCACACGCTCTACCAGCTCAAGACCGACCTCACCGTGCGCCGCAGCGTGCTGCACAAGACGCCGAACTACCTCATCGAGGTCCCCGCGCAGCCCGCGCTGGCCCCCGCGCTGCGCGACATGGGCGTGCTCTCGCCCGAGGACGGCCTCGAGCTCGGCGTCAAGCCCGAGCTCGTGGCGAAGCAGTGCTGCGCGGCGGCGTACCTGCGCGGGGCGTTCCTGGGGTCGGGCTTCATCTCGAATCCCAAGAGCGACTTCCACTTCGAGATCACCGTGGAGAGCGAGGAGCTCGCGGAGGGGCTCGTGGCCCTCATGGCCGAGAAGGACATCACCGCGCGCGTCATGCAGCGCCGCAGCTCGTACATGGTCTACCTGAAGAGCGGAAACGCCATCCTGGAGTTCCTGGCGTTCGTGGGCGCGCACGCGTCGGCCCTGTTCATGGAGGAGCAGCGCGTGGTGAAGTCGGTGCGCAACGACGTGAACCGCGCCATCAACGCCGAGCTCGCCAACCAGCAGAAGGCTTCGAACGCCGCGGTGGAGCAGCTCTTCACCATCCGCACCGTGCTCGAGCGCTACGGCATGGAGAACCTCCCGCCCGCGCTCCAGGAGTTCATCCGCCTGCGCGTCACCTTCCCCGACGCGTCGCTCAAGGAGCTCGGGAGCCACTCGTCGCCGCCGCTGTCGAAGTCGGCCGTCTACCACCGCGTCCGCCGCCTCGAGCAGATGGCCCGCGAGATAGCGGGGGAGGAGCGCGTATACTGAAGCTAACACGCGCCCGCCGATTCGGCGCGCGGCGTGCTATGCTGTATGGGTCAGGTAATCAGCCCTGAGCAAGGGTTTTCAAGGAGTATCTTGTGAAAGGAGATACGTATGGCAACCAAAGTAGGCATCAACGGATTCGGCCGCATCGGCCGCCTCGTCTACCGCGCGATGGTGAACGACCCCGCGATTGAGGTCGTGGCCGTGAACGACCTGGGTGACATCCCCACGATGGCGCATCTCCTGAAGTACGACTCCGTCCACGGCCGCGCGTTCGACACCGTCGAGGTCACCGAGGACGGCTTCGTGGCCGACGGCCACGCCGTCAAGGTGCTCTCCGAGCGCGACCCGGAGAACCTGCCCTGGGGCGAGCTCGGCGTCGACATCGTGGTCGAGTCCACGGGCATCTTCAAGACCGGCGAGCTGGCCGGCAAGCACATCAAGGCCGGCGCCAAGAAGGTCGTCATCACCTGCCCCGCGAAGGGCGAGGACATCACCATCGTCATGGGCGTGAACGACGACCAGTACGACCCGGCGAAGCACAACATCGTGTCGAACGCCTCCTGCACCACCAACTGCCTGGCCCCCATGGCGAAGGTCCTCATGGAGAACTTCGGCATCAAGCGCGGCTACATGAACACCATCCACGCGTACACCAACGACCAGAAGATCCTCGACCTCCCGCACAAGGACCTGCGTCGCGCCCGCGCGGCCGCCATGTCGATGATCCCCACCACCACCGGCGCCGCCCGCGCCGTGGCGCTCGTCCTGCCCGAGCTCAAGGGCAAGCTCGACGGCTTCGCCACCCGCGTTCCCACGCCGGACGGCTCCATGGTCGACCTCACGGTGGAGCTTGAGCGCGAGGTGACCCGCGAGGAGATCAACGAGGCCATGAAGGCCGCCGCCGAGGGCCCGCTGAAGGGCATCCTCGAGTACCAGGACGATCCCATCGTGTCCATCGACATCGTGGGCGACAACCACTCCTCCATCTTCGACAGCCTGCTCACCATGGTGATGGGCGAGAAGTCCGACATGGTGAAGTGCATCAGCTGGTACGACAACGAGTGGGGCTACTCCAACCGCGTGAAGGACCTCGTCAAGATCATGCTGTAAGCCGTGCCGCCGTTGCTGGCGCAACGGCGGGCTGCTCGACGCTGCGCGGCGCCGAAGCACCCGTCCTTGCCCCTTCTGCGCCGCGCTGCGCGTACCGAGGTACGCTTGGCGGCGCGGCGGGGCAATTACGGGCACCTCGGCGTCGCTCGCTGACGTTACGAACGACCTGTGACGTTACGAACGACCTGTGACGTTGCATTGACCTGCGACGTTGCGAACGACCTGCGATCCTTCAGCGTGCGATTCACGATCTGCTAAGCCCCGGGTTCCTGATCGGCCCCCGGGGCTTTTCTGCAAAGGAGGTGCCCGTCCCATGGAGAACATGATCCCGAGCATCATGGCCGCCCTGGTCTACCTGGTCCCCTTCGCCGTCGTGCTGCTCATCTTGAAGAAGTTCTTCGAGATGGTGCAGGCTTTGAAGGAGGCCGCCGAGGCCCAAAGGCAGGTCGCCGCCGCGCAGCGCGAGCAAACTGAGATGCTGCGCGAGCTGATGCACGCGCTTGGCGGCATGAACGATCCCGATTTGCTAGGAAGTGAACATGAGCAAGATTAACTCGGTTGACGAGCTCGAGGCGCGCGGGAAGCGCGTGCTCGTGCGCGTCGACTTCAACGTGCCGGTGAAAGACGGCGTGGTGACCGACGACACGCGCATCCGCGCGGCGCTGCCCACCATCGAGCGCCTCGTGGGCGAGGGCGCGCGCGTCATCCTCATGAGCCACCTGGGCCGCCCGAAGGGCGAGGGCTTCGAGGAGGCCTACACGCTGGCCCCCGCGGCCGCGCGCCTGGGCGAGCTCCTGGGCCGTCCCGTCGCCTTCGCGTCCGACACCGTGGGCGCCGACGCGCAGGCCAAGGTCGCCGCGCTCGCCGACGGCGACGTGGTGGTGCTCGAGAACCTGCGCTTCGACAAGCGCGAGAAGAAGAACGACCCGGCCCTCTGCGCCGAGCTCGCCGCGCTGGCCGACGCCTACGTGAACGACGCCTTCGGCACCGCGCACCGCGCGCACGCCTCCACGGCCGGCGTCGCGGCGCTGCTCCCGGCGTACGCGGGCTACCTCATGCAGCGCGAGGTGGCCACGCTCACCGGCATGCTCGACGAGCCCAAGCGCCCGTTCGTGGCCATCCTCGGCGGCAGCAAGGTGTCCGACAAGATCAAGGTCATCGACGCGCTCATGGACAAGGCCGACACCCTCATCATCGGCGGCGGCATGTGCTTCACCTTCCTGCTCGCGCAGGGGCGCGCCGTGGGCACCTCGCTCAAGGAAGACGACTGGGTCGAGCGCGCCGGCGCCATGATCGAAAAGGCCGAGGAGCGCGGCGTGAAGCTGCTGCTCCCCGTGGACGTGGTGTGCGCTGACGCCTTCGCCGAAGATGCCAACACGAAAACGGTTTCGGCGGACGAGATCCCCGCGGATATGATGGGCCTAGACATCGGGCCGAAGACGGCCGCGCTCTACGCGGAGGCCATCGCGGGCGCCGCGAGCGTGTTCTGGAACGGCCCCATGGGCGTGTTCGAGATGAAGGCGTTCGAGGCGGGCACGAAGGCCGTGGCCGAGGCCGTGGCGGCCAACGAGGCGGCCGACACCATCATCGGCGGCGGCGACTCGGTGGCGGCGGTCAACAAGTTCGACCTCGCCGAGAAGATGACGTTCATCTCCACCGGCGGCGGAGCCTCCATGGAGCTCGTGCAGGGCGAGAAGCTGCCCGGCGTCGAGGCGCTGCGAGCAGAGTGAAAGGACCTCACATGACCAGAAAGAACCTCATCGCGGGCAACTGGAAGATGAACAACACCATCGGCGAGGCCGTGGTGCTCGCGCAGGAGATCTCGTACGACTTCTACCGCGACTGGCTCGAGCTCGTCGACGTGGCGGTGTGCCCGCCGTACGTCGACCTCAAGCCGGTGGTGAACGTGTTCGAGTTCGACCATCTGAAGGTGGGCGTGGGCGCGCAGAACGTCTACTGGGAGCCGAAGGGCGCCTACACGGGCGAGATCTCGATCGAGATGCTGCGCGAGATCGGCTGCGAGTGGTGCATCGTGGGCCACTCGGAGCGCCGCGGGCTGTTCGGCGAGACGAACGAGGACGTGAACAAGAAGGTCAAGGCGCTCGTCGACGGCGGCATCAAGCCCATCGTGTGCGTGGGCGAGTCGCTCGCCGTGCGCGACGAGGGCTCGTACCTCGAGTACGTGTGCGCCCAGGTGCGCGCGGCGTTCGCCGGCGTGGACGAGGCGGCGGCGAAGAGCGCGGTCGTGGCCTACGAGCCCATCTGGGCCATCGGCACCGGTCGCACCGCCACCCCCGAGCAGGCCGAGGAGGTGTGCGCGGCGGTGCGCGCCACGCTCGCCGAGATCTACGCTGACAAGACGGCCGACGCCATGCGCGTGCTCTACGGCGGCTCCATGAACGAGGGCAACGCCGCGCTCCTGCTCGCCGAGCCCGACATCGACGGCGGCCTCATCGGCGGCGCGTCGCTCAAGGCGAAGTCGTTCATCGAGATCGTGAAGGCAGCGATGTAGATGGCGTCTGAGCAGCTTAACGAAGGAAGGGAGGCGCAGGGCGCGGACCGCGCGTCCCTGCGCCTCCCGGCGTGCCTCATCATCATGGACGGCTTCGGCCTCGAGGAGCCGGGGGAGGGGAACGCCATCTCGCTCGCGAAGACCCCCGTGCTCGACGAGCTGTTCGCCACGCGCCCCTGGGTGCGCCTCGAGGCGTCGGGCGAGGCCGTGGGCCTGCCGGCGGGCCAGATGGGCAACTCCGAGGTGGGGCACCTCAACATCGGCGCGGGGCGCGTGGTGTTCCAGGAGCTCACGCGCATCAACCGCGCGTGCGCAGACGGCTCCATCGTCACGAACCCCGAGATCACGGCGGCGTTCGAGGCGGCGAAGGCGCCGGGCGCGGCGCTGCACCTCATGGGGCTCCTGAGCGACGGCGGCGTGCACTCCTCCAACGCCCACCTCTACGCGCTGCTCGAGGCGGCGCGCGACGCGGGCGTGCCGCACGTCATGGTGCACTGCTTCATGGACGGCCGCGACGTGCCGCCCTCGAGCGGCGCGGGGTACGTGCGCGAGCTCGCCGAGGTCATCGGGCGGCTTGGGGCGGAGGCGCCCGAGGGCGGCTGCGTGATGGAGATCGCCTCCATCGAGGGGCGCTACTACGCCATGGACCGCGACAACCGCTGGGACCGCGTCGAGCGCGCCTACGACACGCTCGCAAGCGCCGCGAACCTCACGCAGCTCGGCCCCGTCGAGGCCATGGAGGCGTCGTACGCCGACGGTGTGACCGACGAGTTCGTGGTGCCCGTGGCCCTCGCCGACCGCGGCATGCGCGACGGCGACGCGGTGATCTTCTTCAACTTCCGCCCCGACCGCGCGCGCGAGATCACGCGCGCCCTCACGGACGAGGGCTTCGCGGGCTTCGAGCGCGCCTTCTGGCCGCAGGTCAAGTTCGTGTGCCTCACCGAGTACGACCCCGAGATCGCGGCGGCGGTGGCCTTCCCGAAGGAGTTCCCCGACAACGTGCTGGCCGACGTGCTCGCCGACGCGGGGCTTGGCCAGTACCACATCGCGGAGACCGAGAAGTACGCCCACGTGACGTTCTTCCTGAACGGCGGGCGCGAGGAGGAGAAGGCGGGCGAGGAGCGCAAGCTCATCGCGAGCCCGAAGGTGGCGACCTACGACCTCAAGCCGGAGATGAGCGAGCCTGAGGTGGCCGAGGCGCTCGCTGCGGCCATCGACGCCGACGAGGCCGACGTGTACATCGTGAACTTCGCGAACTGCGACATGGTGGGGCACACCGGCGTGATCCCCGCCGCGGTGGCTGCCGTCGAGGCGGTCGACGCGGGCGTGGGGCGCGTGCTCGACGCGGTGGCGCGCAAGGGCGGCGTGGCGTTCGTCACGGCCGACCACGGCAACGCCGACAAGATGATCGCGCCGGACGGCACGCCGCATACGGCCCACACCACGGCGCCCGTGCCGTTCGTCCTGGTGGACGAGACGGGGGCGGGCCTTGGCCTGAGCGGGGAAGAGGGGTGCCTGGCCGACATCGCGCCCACGCTGCTCGCCGCCGTGGGGCTCGCGGCGCCTGACGAGATGACGGGCTCGTGTCTGCTTGCCTCGTAGCGGAGGTTGCGCTATAATAACGAATTTGTGTAAAGGTAGTTATTCCTCCGAGAGAAGAGTGAAGCTTTGAATCCTCTGGTTATTGTGTTTCTCATCCTGCTCGTGCTGTCGGGCGTGGGCATGATCGTGTTCATCCTCATGCACTCGGGCAAGGGCACGGGCATCTCCGACATGATCGCGAGCTCCATGTACTCCACCCAGACGGGCACGAGCGTCATCGAGAAGAACCTCGACCGCATCACCATCGCGTGCGCGATCGTGTTCATGCTGTCGCTTCTGGTGCTCATGGTCATCTACCCGCATGGGACGATCGGCGCCTAGCGCCAGCGCAGCGCGCCGCGGCAAGAAAAGTTGAAAATATTTCTTGCATCGCAGCGGTATTATGCTAAACTATTTGTCGCTGCAAAAAAGCATGTCGGAGTGGTGGAACGGCAGACACGCTAGCTTGAGGTGCTAGTGCCCACATACCGGGTGTGCGGGTTCAAATCCCGCCTCCGACACCATTTGCAATCGAAAGCCCCGCTGAGCGGGGCTTTTTTGCATCAGATCCCGTCTTTTTGATCCCGTCTTGCGGAGAGGAGGGCGCATGGCTCGTTTCAGCTCCTCGGTTAAGACCGACCACGCGCGCAGCGTGGAGCGGGTGCTCTGGATCGTGTTCGTGCTCAACCTGGCGGTGGCGGCGGCGAAGTTCTTCTACGGCTTGGCCTCGAGCTCCGCCTCGATGCAGGCCGACGGCATCCACTCGGTGTTCGACTCGCTCGGCAACATCATCGGGCTCGTGGGCATCGCCGTGGCGGGCCGCCCGGCTGACGCGGGGCATCCCTACGGGCATGCGAAGTTCGAGACGTACGGCTCCATGGCCATCGGCGTGCTGCTCGTGCTCGCGGCCTTCGAGGTGGGCTCGGGAGCGGTGGGCAAGCTCATGAGCCAGAGCTACACCGCCGAGGTCACGCCCATGTCGTTCGTGGTCATGGTGGCCACGCTCGCGGTGAACCTGGGCGTCACGCTCTACGAGCGGCGGCGCGGCAAGGAGCTGCGCAGCGAGATCCTCGCGGCCGACGCGGCCCACACGCTCTCCGACGCGTTCGTGTCCATCGGCGTCATCGCGGGCCTCGGCTTCGTGGCGGCGGGCTTCCCGGCGGCTGACCCCATCATGGCGCTCATCGTGACGGTGTTCATCCTCCTGTCGGCGGTGGGCGTGTTCCGCACGGCGCTGCGCACGCTGTCCGACCACGCGTGCATCCCGCCCGAGGACATCGAGTCCATCGCGCGGGAGATGCCGGGCCTCGTCGAGGTGCACTGCGTGCGCACGCGCGGCACCGAGGCGGAGGTGTACTGCGACCTGCATGCGCTCGTCGACCCCGAGATGACGGTGCGCGCGGCCCACGAGCTCGGCGACGCCTTCGAGCGCGAGGTCATCAAGCGCCACCCCAACGTGAAGGAGGTCCTCGTCCACATCGAGCCCTACGGCGAGGACGAGTCCTCCCGCTAGCGCCTGCCAGGGCGCCCCAGAAGGCGCCGAGGAGAGGAAACACGCTGGGAGATGGTTCAGGGGAGGCCCCAGAGGCGCCGAGGAGGGGAGCAAGCAGCAAGCAGCAAGCAGCAAGCAGCAAGCAGGGAGATGACTCAGGGCGCCCTAGAGGCGCTGAAAGGGGGAGCGACGCAGGCCGCGCGCCGCGGCAAGGGAGGCGCGCCGCGCAGAGGGCGCAAAAAAGCGGCGAGGACGACTCTTCCCGTTAGGGAAGAAATCGCCCTCGCTGCCGTAGCGGAAGGCTTGCCTACGAGCAGAGCTCGCCGCCGTCTATGGCGAGGCTGTCCCCGGTGATCCACTCAGAGGCGTCTGACGCCAGAAAGAGGATCCCCTTCGTGCAGTCTGCGGGGGTTCCCAGACGGCCCAGGGGATCTCCCGCGGCGGGAAGGCGCGCTGCGCGTCTCATGCGGCGGAAAGGATTCGCGCGCGACGATGCGGGTCGAACAGCAAAAAAGCGGCCAGAAGGCCGCTTTCGAAGTTCAATGGTGGGCGGTACAAGATTTGAACTTGTGACCCCTACCGTGTCAAGGTAGTGCTCTCCCCCTGAGCTAACCGCCCACGTATGTGGTGTGCGTCGCGTTCCCGCGTCAGCGAAAAGATATTCTAGCAGAGCAGGGGAATCTGACAAGACCCTTTTTCGAGAAAATTTGCCATGCGGAGAGCATTCCCGACTTCTGCGGATTCCTGGCAAATTGAGTCTTCGCTTCCGTGCGGACTCTCGGGAAACCGTTGGTGCGTGTCGGTCAGTGCGTGTCGGTCGGCGCGAGCTGGTGCGTGCCGCGTGCGCCTCGGCAGACGCTCGTAGGTTGAATTGGTAGGTTGAATTGCTCGGCACGGTGTTGCAATAGCACTCGGCAACCAGCCCAAACAGCCCTCGGCAACCAACCCTCGACCAACCCTTGGCAACCAACCCTCGGCAGGCGTTCGTAAAAAAGTTGAAAAAAATGCTTGCATGAGAGTTTAAGTTCCTCTAATATATCTCTTTGCGACGCGGACATGGCTCAGCTGGTAGAGCACCACCTTGCCAAGGTGGGGGTCGCGGGTTCGAACCCCGTTGTCCGCTCCATTGTCACATCGAGGCTGGTCAGGCTTACGTTTTGGCCAGCCTCTTACATGACGGCAAGCTTGAAAATGGCGACGTGGCCAAGTGGTAAGGCAGAGGCCTGCAAAGCCTTCACCCCCGGTTCGAATCCGGGCGTCGCCTCCATTCGGCTTTGACAACTTAACATGCGGACATGGCTCAGCTGGTAGAGCACCACCTTGCCAAGGTGGGGGTCGCGGGTTCGAACCCCGTTGTCCGCTCCATTGTCTATCGTGCAGCCCCGAGGGATCCCTCGGGGCTGTTTTGCTTTGCGTCGAAACTCGAAGGACTCCCGATTCATGAACGGGAGCCTCTTTCGCATGAGGGAAAAGAAGCGTCAGCGGGGATCGTAGGCGGCATCGAAGCAAGAAAGCGCGTGTTCGCAATCCAGTTACCGACAACGGCTCTTTTCCATCCACCTCCCAGGTGATTATGGATGAAACAAGGCCGTTATCGGTGCTTTTTCGATAAAAGTGGATGCTAAAGCGTCGTTGTCGGTGGTTTTCGGGGCTCGAATCGCCGATAACGGGCATTTTCCATCCAGCTTCCCAGAATCGTGGATGCAAAAGGGGCGTTGTCGGTGGTTCGAGCGGGTGGCGGGCAGGGGGCTCGCTGCCCGCTTCGGCAGTGAGCCCCGGCTAAAAGTGCTTGCCACCGCTTCGGCGATGAACTTTGGCGGGGGGCGCCAGCCCGAAGCGCCCACCAGCCACTTCGGCAGCGAGCGCGCCCTCCTCCCTTACGCGCTCGTCAGCTTGATCCCGACGTAGCTGGCGGTCTCGGGAACGCCGCTGATGTCGTACATCTCGGAGAGCGGCAGGGCGGACACGCGCCAGTTGTAGACGTTGCCCTCGCTCTCGACCACGCCGGCCGCGTAGGTGTTGCCCGACTCGTCGACGCCCGAGTCGTCGATGGCGCATTCGCCGAGCCCGGCGGCGTTGATGGCGCCCTGCACGGCCTCCTGGACGGACAGCGAGGTGAAGTCGGCGTAGCGCACGCGCACCAGCGAGCCGTTCGTGTGGTTCACGGTGAGGTCCCACGCGCCGTTGAGCAGGCGCACGGCGTCGGCCGCGCCCAGGTTGTCGATGCCGGTGACGTACATCGCGCCCGCGTCGGCCACCGTCACGCCCTCGGGCAGCTTGATGACCTCGAAGCTGCCGTCCTCGGAGGTGCCCGGCGCCACGCGCTCGTACAGGGTGGCGCCCGACGCGTTGAGCGCGCCCATCACCTCCTCGTCGCTCATCGTCATGAACGACATGATCGCCGGCACCTCGACGGGCACCGCGCGCGCGAGGTTCTCCTCAAGCGCCGCCTGCTCGCGCGCAGGCGCGTTCACGATGGCGTCGAAGTACTGGAACAGGATGACCCCGCCGATGACCGCGGCCACGAGCATGCCGGCGAGCGCCCCGGCGCGCACCGACTGCGGCATCTCAAGGGGGCGCGAGAGCGCCGGCGCGTCAAAGTAGCGGATGCTCTCGTTCTCGAAGCCGGGCAGCGGCGCCGCGGCGGCCCGTGGGCGCTGCGCGCGCGCAGGCTCGCGCATGAAGTCAAAGGGAAGCTGGAATGCCATGCAAACTCCTTGTAATATTTTGTGACTCCGCCGATTATAGCATTGCGGCCGACTCTGCCCTCTGTTAGCATGAACGCACTCCATGGGGGAGTAGTTGGCGCGAAACAGCGCGATGCGTTCAACATCATGGCAGCGCGGTTGCACCTGGGCAACAAGCGGCCTGGCGCATCTTAATTAACGAGACTCATGGCGCAGAATCGATGACGCAACGGATCATCGGCTTTGCGCCATGAGTCTTTTTTGTGGAAGCAAACCGAAAGGAGCGCGTGTGGACTTCTCGATCTTCGCGACACCCGAGGCCTGGATCAGCCTCATCACCCTGATATTCCTCGAGATCGTGCTCGGCGTGGACAACATCGTGTTCATCTCGATCACCACGAACCGCCTGCCCGAGGACAAGCAGCACATCGGCCGCAAGCTCGGCTTGGCCGGCGCGCTCATCATGCGCTGTCTGTTCCTCTGCTTCGCCAGCTGGCTCGTGCACATGACCACGCCGCTGTTCACCCTCGATCTGGGTGACTTCTCGCACGGCTTCTCCGTTCGCGACCTCGTCATGCTCGCCGGCGGCGCCTACCTCATCTACAAGGGCATCGTCGAGCTCCTCGACGCGCTGCGCCTCACCGAGATCAAGGCGAAGAGCTCCGAGGTGCACGCGCTCCTGCACATGCTCACGCTTCCCCAGGCCGTCGGCACCATCATGGTGATGGACCTCGTGTTCTCCATCGACTCGGTGATCACGGCGGTGGGCCTCGCCGAGCACCTCATCATCATGATCATCGCCGTCATCGTGGCCATCGTGGTCATGATGGTGTTCATCGACTTCATCGCCGACTTCATCAACCGCAACGTCGAGATGAAGCTTCTGGCGCTCGTGTTCATCACCGCCATCGGCGTCTTGCTCGTGCTTGACGCGGCCGGCATCACCACGGGCATCGAGGTGCTCGACATGCACCTTGAGAAGCTCATGGTCTACTTCGCCATGGTGTTCGCGGTGATCCTCGAGCTCATCCAGATGCGCTACAACGCGAACCTGGCGCGCTGGAAGGCCAGCCAGGCCGTCAAGGAGCGCACGCTCGACGACCGGGCCTAGCAGCTTGCGCGACGCGGGGGCGTCTGGACGCACGGCGTTCGGGCGCCCCCGTGCTCGGGTGACCAGGTGTTACGCGTTCGGGCTTCGCGCTTGGGACCCGCGTTCGGACGTAAGGGTGCTCGGCGTTCGGCGCCCCTCACGCCTTGGCGAACACGCGGCAGCACTCCTCCGACACGATGAAGCGCGCCGCCTTGGGCAGCATGCGCACGGCGAACGGCGTGGTGCGGCTCGTGACCTCGCCGTCGTACTGCACCACCAGAGGCGGGTCGGCCTCGACGGTGATCTCGCGCCCGCGGTAGATCTCGAGCGCGTCCGTGCGCCCGGGGAACTCGCCCGAGCGGTCGAGCACGCACGCGATCAGGGCGGGGATGAGCCCGAAGGCGTCCTTGGTATTGAGCACCACCACGTCGAACGCGCCGTCGCGCGGGAGGTTCTCGTGCACGAGCGAGAGGTCGAACTGGATCTTCGAGAAGTTCGCGATGATCACGCCCACGCCCGAGCTTCTCACCTCGTGCCCATCGATGCTCAGCGTGAACGTGGCGTGCTGGGGCGTGGCGTTGGCCACGGCCGAGGTGAAGTAGGCCATGGGGCCGAGGAGCTTCTTGCCCGCGGCGGCGCCCTTCATGATGGTGGCGTCGTAGCCGGCGCCCGCCATGATGGAGAATCCGCAGTGCTCGCCGCTCGGGAGCTCGATCTCGCCGATGTCGAAGTCCATGCAGCGCATCTCGCGCGTCATCTTGGCGAGCGCGTGCGGCTCGGTGGGCGAGGCGAGGTTCATGGCGAGCAGGTTGGCGGTGCCTGCGGGGAAGGGGAGCACCGGGATGCCGGTGTCGGCCAGAAGGTAGGTCACCGTGGCGATGGTGCCGTCTCCGCCGGCGGCCACCACGGCGTCGTAGTCCTCGGCGTCGTAGAGGAAGGTGCGCAGATCCGAGCTGCCGTCCGTGGAGCGCATCGTCACCTCGTCGCCGTCGGCCGAGAACGAGCGCACGAAGTCGTAGACCGCGCCCTCGCCGAAGCCGGAAGCCAGGTTATTTATCACGAGCAGTTTCACAGATTTCCTTTCCCAAGCTACAATGGCATGGTACTACAAACTGTGATCATGTTAGGAACAACTCGGTGTACATAGCGAACCAGGAAAGCCTCGAGGCGTTCGTCGAGCGCGCGAGGTCTTCTTCCCTTCTTGCCATCGATACGGAGTTCCTTCGCGAGAAGACCTACTACGCGAAGCTGTGCCTGCTCCAGATGGCGACCGACAGCGAGGTGGCCGTCATCGACCCGTTCGCGGTGCGCGACCTGCGCGTGATCGCCCCGCTGCTCGCCGACGAGTCCATCCTGAAGCTCTTCCACGCGGGCGGGCAGGACCTCGAGATCCTCTACCGCGAGATCGGCATGCTGCCCCACCCGGTGTTCGACACGCAGATCGCCGCGGCGCTCATCGGGCACACCCAGCAGATCGGCTACGGCGCGCTCGTGAGCGCCACCTGCGGCGTGTCGCTCAAGAAGATCGACTCGTTCACCGACTGGTCGCGTCGGCCCCTGTCCGGCTCGCAGCTCGCGTACGCGGCCGACGACGTGGTGTACCTGCCGCAGGTCCACCGCGTCCTCACCGAGGCGCTCGAGAAGAAGGGGCGCCTCGGCTGGCTCGAGCGCGACTTCGACGACCTGGTGGACCCGGCGCGCTACGAGAGCGACCCGCGCGAGCGCTTCCGCAGGCTCAAGCGCGGCAACCAGCTCTCGCGCAAGCAGCTCGCGGCGGCGCGCGAGGTGGCCGCGTGGCGCGAGGTGGAGGCGCGAAGGCGCAACGTGCCGCGCAAGTGGGTGCTCACCGACGAGCAGATCGTGGAGGTGTGCAAGCGCGAGGCGGCGACGATCGACGACTTGTTCATGGTGCGCGGCGTGCGCGAGCGCCTCGTCACGCGCGACGCGCGCACGGTGGCGGGCCTCATGAAGAAGGCGTACGCCCTGCCCGAGGACGAGTGGCCCGAGCTCGACCGCTCGTCGCGCAACGAGCCGAACGTCGACGCGGAGCTCGACCTCATGAACGCCGTCGTGCGCCTGCGCGCGCGGGAGAACGGCGTGGCCATGCAGACGCTCGCGAGCCATGCGGACCTCTGCCAGGTGGCGCGCGGGCACACCGACGTCGACGTGCTGCGCGGGTGGCGCCGCGCCATCGTGGGCGAGGAGCTGCTCGACCTTCTGGCCGGCAAGGTCTCTCTGAGCCTCGAGGGCGGCGGCGTGAAGGTGACGCGCGTGGGGGAGTCGTAGGGGGAGGCCGCGCGGCGCGGGCGCATGGGCGCGTGCGGCCTTGCGGCTGCGCGCGGCGTGCGGCGGCGCGCCCCGGGTGGCCCG
>NZ_JAAKEE010000031.1:0-30825 GCF_011038995.1 Adlercreutzia sp. ZJ242 | reverse complement strand
GGCGTGCGGCGGCGCGCCCCGGGTGGCCCGCGCGGCTGCGGCGTCGCAGGCATGGCGCGGCCGCGGCCAAGCGGGTTGCGAATGTTTGACGGTGTTCCACCTGTGGTACATCTTTCGTACGTCTGTCGGATATAATGCCCTCTGAGCAATTTGACTGAACGAAGAAGGAGTGAGACGCATGATGTCCATGAGCTACCTTTCCCTCATCGTGGTGACGCTCGTCATCGGCATGGGGGCAACGTGGTGGGTGAACCACCAGCTGAAGAAGTACCGCAGCGTGGGCTCGGCGAGCGGGTACACCGGCGCGCAGATGGCCCAGCACATGCTGTCCTACCACGGCGTGTCGGGCGTGGAGATCCGCATGGGCGGTCCCGACCAGAACCACTTCGACCCGCGTGACAACTCCATTACGCTCGATCCCGACGCCTACCGCGGCACGTCGGTCACGTCGATCGCCACGGCCTGCCACGAGGTGGGGCATGCCTGCCAGTTCGCCGAGGGGTACGCTCCCATGCGCATCCGCGGCTCGCTCGTCCCGGCGGTGAACCTCGCGTCGAACGCGTGGATCTTCCTGCTGATGCTCGGCATCATCATGAACATCGCGGGGCTCACCACGCTGGCCATCATCATGTACGCTGTCGTGGTGCTCTTCCAGATCGTCACGCTGCCGGTCGAGTTCGACGCGTCGAGGCGCGCGAAGGCGTACCTGGCCAACGTCGGCGCGCCCGTGGCCGAGCAGGGCGGCACCGCGAGCGTCCTGCAGGCGTGCGCGCTCACGTACGTGGCGGCGGCCCTCACCTCGATCCTGCAGCTCCTGTGGCTGCTCGGCCAGCGTGAGGAGTAGCGAGCGGCAGGAGGCTCTCTCGGTCTCGGGCGCGGTGGCGCTGGCCAAGGGCGCGCTCGAGGGCGTGGTGGTGCGCCTCGTCGGCGAGGTGTCCGAGGTCTCCAACAAGCCGGGCTACAAGGCCGTCTACTTCACGGTGAAGGACAGAAGCGCCTCCCTGCCGTGCATGATGTGGAACAGCCGCTACCAGGCCGCGGGCGTGCAGCTGCGCGTCGGCGCGCTCGTGGAGCTCACCGGCCGCTTCACGCTCTACGCGGCGAAGGGGCGCATGAACTTCGACGTGTTCTCGGTGACGCTCGCGGGCGAGGGCAACCTGCGCCTGCAGGTGGCTGAGCTCGCGCGCAAGCTCGCGGCCGAGGGGCTCACCTCACCTGAGCGCAAGCGGCTCCTGCCAGCGTATCCGCAGGCAGTCGGCCTGGTCACCTCACCGCGTGGCGCGGCGGTCCACGACGTCCTGCGCACGCTGCGCCGCCGCTGGCCGCTCGCGCGCGTGCTCTTGGCCGGCGTGCCGGTCGAGGGCGCCGGTGCGCCGGCGGCCATCGTGGAGGGCATGCAGCGCGTGGTGATGGCAGGTGCCGAGGTGGTGCTCGTGGTGCGCGGCGGCGGGTCGTTCGAGGACCTCATGCCGTTCAACGACGAGCGCCTCGCGCGCGCCATCGCCGACATGCCGGTCCCGGTGGTCACGGGCATCGGGCACGAGCCCGACACCTCCATCGCCGACATGGTGGCCGACGTGCGCGCCTCCACGCCGACGTACGCCGCCGCCGGCGTGGCGCCCGAGGGCGCCGAGGTGCGCGCACGTCTCGATGCGCTCGCGTCCGCGCTCGCCGCGCGCGAGCGGGCGCGCGTGGTCGCGTCGAGCCGCCGGGTGGAGCTCATGGCGGCGCTGCCGCTCTTCCGCGAGCCGATGCGCCTGTTCGAGGCCGACGCGCGTGCGCTCGACGAGCTGTCCGGGCGCCTCCACGCGGCGCTCCCGCAGGCCATCGCGTCCGACCGCCGCACGCTCGAGGGCATGCGCGCCCTGCTCGCCGGCTCGCTTGCGCGCCTCGGCGAGCGCGAGGGGCAGCGCACGCGCGCGCTCGAGGAGCGCCTGCGCTACCAGGGCCGGGCGCTGCCGCAGCGCTTCGCGGGCGACGTGTCGATGATGGCGGCGCGCCTGGGCGACCTGTCGCCGCTCGCGGTGCTCGCACGCGGCTACGCCATCGCGCGCGACGAGCGCGGGGGCGTGGTGAAGTCCGTCGACGACGTACGCCCGTCCGACGCCGTGGAGCTCACCGTCTCCGACGGCGTCGTCAACTGCAAGGTAGTAGGCACGCAGCGCATCACAACGGCGCTGGAACCATGGGAGGATAGCGATGAATGAGGAATTGAAGCCGGTCGAGGAGCTGACGTTTCGCCAGGCCATGGCCGAGCTCGAAGGCGTCGTGAACGTGCTCGAGTCCAACACGCTCGAGCTCGAGGAGTCGCTGGAAAGCTATGCGCGCGGGGTCTCCCTGCTCGCGTCGCTGCAGAAGCGCCTCGACGCCGCCGAGCAGCAGGTCGAAGTGCTCATGGGCGAGCTTGCGCCCGCGCCCGACGACGCGACGCAGGACACCACGCTCCAGAAGGCGTAGGCGACCACCTGCGGGCAGCCTGCTTGTGACGGCTTGCCCGCAGCTTATCCGCAGGAGCTGACCTGCAGGAGCTGACCTACGACAGCTGACCTACGACAGCTGACCTGCGGCAACGTGCCCGCAGCAACCCAAAGGCAACCAACGAAAAGGAGAGAGAACCATGCGCAAGGACGATTGCCTGTTCTGCAAGATCGTGGCGGGGGAGATCCCCTGCACGAAGGTGTACGAGGACGATGACGTGCTGGCCTTCGACGACGTGAGCCCCATGATGCCGGTGCACACCCTCATCGTGCCGAAGAACCACTACGACAACATCGCAGACGACATCCCCACGGAGGAGATGGGGCGCCTCTTCGGCGCCGTGGCGAAGGTGGCCGAGATCAAGGGCGTGACCGAGGGCGGCTTCCGCACGCTCGTGAACACGGGCGACCACGCCTGCCAGAGCGTGCACCACGTCCACGTCCATGTGCTCGGCGGCGCGCAGATGAACGACGGCAGCCCCGCGGCCGAGTAACGGCCCCGCGCGAAAGCCGGCAGGCGCCCGACAGGAGGCGCGGCTCGGATTGGAGAATGCCCGCAGAGCTTGACGGAAGCTTGCGCGGGAACCCGGCGGAGGCTCGGCCCGGATGCCTGGCGCCCGCCTGGCGCGAAAGCTGGCGCCCGCCTGGCGCGGAGGGGTTGCGCGCTCGGCGGTCGCCACTCGCCGAAAGTGTCTCCCCACGGTCGGGGCCGCCTTTGGCGACAGCGTAAAATAACGGGATACAACTCGTTCTAAGGGAGGCGGATCGTTGAACGTACTCGTAATCAATGCAGGATCATCTTCCTTGAAATACCAGCTCATCAACGTCGAGACCCACTCGGTTCTCGCCAAGGGCATCTGTGAGCGCGTCGGCTCGGCCGAGGCGTTCCACAAGCACGGCCTCGATGACAACGAGGTGGTCATCGACGCCAAGATGAGCGACCACAATGACGCCATGGCGCTCGTGCTCGAGGCGCTCATCTCCGGCCCCACCAAGGCCATCGAATCACTTGACGAGATCGACGCCATCGGGCACCGCATCGTGCAGGGCGGCAAGTACTTCGACCGCTCGGTGCTCATCGACGACGACGTGATCGCCAAGATCGACGAGCTCGCCGAGCTCGCGCCCCTGCACAACAAGGCGGCCCTCATGGGCATCAACGCCTGCCAGCAGCAGATGCCGGGCAAGCCCATGGTGGCGGTGTTCGACACCTCCTACTTCCAGACCATGCCCCCGAAGGCGTACATGTACCCGCTGCCGTACGAGATGTACGAGAAGTACTCCATCCGCAAGTACGGCGCGCACGGCACGTCGCACCGCTACATCGCCGAGCGCGCGGCGGCCTTCCTCGACGAGCCGCTCAACGACCTCAAGCTCATCACGTGCCACCTCGGCAACGGCTGCTCGATGTCGGCCGTCGACCACGGCGTGGCGGTCGACACCTCGATGGGCCTGACGCCGCTCGACGGCCTCATGATGGGCACGCGCTGCGGCGCGGTCGACCCGGCCGTCGTCCCGTTCCTCATGGAGCACGAGAACCTGGACGCCGAAGGGGTCAACAACCTGATGAACAAGCAGTCGGGGCTCCTGGGCATCTCGGGCGTGTCGAACGACCTGCGCAGCGTGCGCGAGGCGTCCGAGAGCGGCAACGAGCGCGCCCAGCTCGCCTACGAGATGTACTCGAACTCGGTGAAGAAGTACATCGGGCAATACATCGCCGTTATGGGCGGCGTCGACGCCGTCGTGCTCACCGCGGGCGTCGGCGAGAACTGCGACAAGATGCGCCGCCTGATCTTCGCGGGCCTGCAGCCGCTCGGCATCAAGCTCGACCTGCAGAAGAACAAGCTGCGCGGCGGCGAGCGCGAGATCTCCACCGACGACTCCGAGGTCCAGATCCTCATCATCCCCACGAACGAGGAGTACATGATCGCGCGCGACACCTTCGAGATCCTGCATGAGAAGATGCTCGCCGACGAGCTCCACCTGTTCTAAGGCTGTTTCCTAAGGCTGTTCCAGCCCGAAGCAGAGGCTGGGGAAAACGAATCTGAGGCTGAGAAAAAACTGAGGGGGAAGGGGATAAGCCCCTTCCCCTTTTTCGCAAAGAAGCCCCTCATGCCATCCCAGGCGGAGTGCCCGAGCGCGGCGCCCTACTTCGCGGACGCTTTGGCCTGCGCCTGTACGCAGGTGATGGCGATCACGCCCACGATGTCGTCGGCGGTGCAGCCGCGGGAGAGGTCGTTCACCGGCGCGGCGATGCCCTGCGTGATGGGGCCGTACGCCTCGGCCTTCGCCAGGCGCTGCACGAGCTTGTAGCCGATGTTGCCCGCGTCGATGTCGGGGAACACGAGCACGTTGGCGCGCCCGGCGACGGGGGAGTCGGGCGCCTTCGAGGAGCCCACGGAGGGCACGATGGCGGCGTCGAGCTGCAGCTCCCCGTCAAGCGCCAGCTCGCCGTCCAGCTCGCGGGCGATCTCGACGGCGCGCACCACCTTGCTCGCGTCGTCGTTCTTCGCGGAGCCGTAGGTGGAGTGCGACAGCAGCGCCACCACGGGCTCGGTGCCGATGAGCGTCTTCCACGAGCGCGCGGAGTTCACGGCGATGTGCGCGAGGCGCTCGGAGTCGGGCTGCACCTCCAGCCCGCAGTCGGAGAAGATGAACGTGCCCTGCTGGCCCAGGTCGCAGTCAGGCACCACCATGACGAAGAACGAGCTCACGAGCTTGACGCCCGGCGCCGTCTTGAGGATCTGCAGGCAGGGGCGCAGCACGTCGCCCGTGGCGTGGCACGCGCCCGCCACCATGCCGCCCGCCAGGCCCTGCTTCACCATCATCACGCCGAAGTAGAGCTCGTCGCTGATGAGCTCGTCGGCCTGCTCGGGCGTCATGCCCTTGTGCTTGCGCAGCTCGCAGAGGCGCGCCGCCAGCTCAGCGCGCATGTCCGAGGTGCGCGGATCGACGATGCGCGCACCGTCGAGCGCGCGTCCGCTCGCGGCGATGGCGGCCTCGTCGCCCAAGATGATGAGGTCGGCCACGCCGAGCTCGAGGATCTTCTCGGCGGCGGCCAGCGTGCGCTCGTCGTTGCCCTCGGGCAGGACGATGGTCTGCTTGTCAGCGCGGGCGCGCTCGAGCATGGTGTCAAGGAAAGTGCTCATGGAAGGGTCCTTTCTCAAAGCAAGTGACGTGAGCCCATCATACGCGCGCGCCGCGCTCGCGCGTCCTGCGCGCGCGCCGTGCGGCTGAATTATTCGGTTTGTATGGTGTTGACCTCGGAGAGGCGGCGCGAGGGTCGGAGTCGCCGCAGGCTATCGTACAATATCTCCGATAATGCTGCGGCGTTCGGGCCGTGGGGCGCGCAAGGCGAGCTGCGCGCGCTCCGCTCTCGGCGCCGTGCTTGCGGTTCGGCCCGGCGCAAGGCGCGCGGGCATGGCCCTCGTCAAACAGAAAGGAACGCTCGTGGGCGTGCAGTACACCGATTACAAGGACATTGACATCAATAGCTTTGACGCTGTCGTCGTGGGCAGCGGCTTCGCCGGCGCGGTGTGCGCGCGCGAGTTCGCCGAGCGGGGGGACATGCGCGTGCTCGTCATCGAGAAGCGCGCGCACATCGGCGGGAACATGTACGACGAGCTCGACGAGGCCGGCATCCTCGTGCACCGCTACGGGCCGCACATCTTCCACACCAACGACGGCCGCGTGTTCTCCTACCTGCGCCGCTTCGCGGGCTGGATCGGCTACCAGCACAACGTGCTCGCCGACTGGTACGGCACCTACCTGCCCGTGCCCTTCAACAAGAACTCCATGGAGATCGCGTTCGGCAAGGAGCGCGCCGCGCACCTCACCGAGAAGCTGATCGACGTGTTCGGCGACGGCCGCAAGGTCACCATCAACGAGCTGCGCGCCCAGGACGACCCCGAGCTGCGCGAGATCGCCGACTTCGTGTACAAGAACGTGTTCCTCTACTACACGCAGAAGCAGTGGGGCCTCACGCCCGAGGAGGTCGACCCGAGCGTGACCGCGCGCGTGCCCGTGTTCATCTCGCGCGACAACCGCTACTTCCAGGACCAGTACCAGGGCATGCCCGTGCGCGGCTACACCGACCTGTTCGAGCAGATGCTCGACTACGAGGGCATCGAGGTGTGCCTGAGCACCGACGCCACAAGCGTGTTCGAGCTCGAGTTCGAGGACGACTCCGAGGACGCCCAGCTGTCCGCCATCAAGCTGCATGACGTGAGCTTCATCGGCCCCATCGTCTACACCGGCCCGCTCGACGAGCTCTTCCTCGCGCGCTTCGGGCGTCTGCCCTACCGCAGCCTCGACTTCGTCTACGAGACCTACGACGAGGAGTACAAGCTGCCCTGCGGCACGGTGAACTACACGGTGACCGAGGACTACACGCGCGTCACGGAGTTCAAGCACATGACCGGACAGAAGGCGCCGAACACCACCATCATGAAGGAGTACTCGCGCGCTTACACTGACCCCGACGCGCAGATCCCCTACTACGCCATCATCAACGACGAGAACAACGCGCACTACGAGCGCTACCGCCGCCTCACCGAGTCGCTGCCGAACTTCCACCCGCTCGGGCGCCTCGCCGAGTACCGCTACTACAACATGGACAAGATCGTGGGGCTCGCGCTCGATCTCTCGCACGGCATCCTCGACGAGCGCGCGTCTGCGCAGGAAGCTGCGGAGGAGTAGGGCGCGGGCATGAAGACCATCACGTTTGCGGTTCCGTGCTACAACTCAGCCGAGTACATGGACAAGTGCATAGAGTCGCTTCTGGCCTGCGGTGATGACGTCGAGATCCTCATCGTCGACGACGGCTCCACCAAGGACGCCACGCCTGAGAAGGCTGACGAGTGGGCCCGCCGCCGCCCTGACGTCATCCGCGCCATCCACCAGGAGAACGGCGGGCACGGCGCGGCGGTGAACACCGGGCTCGCGCACGCCTCGGCGCGCTACTTCAAGGTGGTCGACTCCGACGACTGGCTCGACGCCGACGCCATGGGGCAGGTCATGCGCTACCTGCGCCGCCAGATGGAGCTCAAGGACCCCACCGACCTCGTGATCGCGAACTACGTGTACGAGAAGGTCTACGAGGGCACGCGCACCGTCATACGCTACAAGAACGTGTTCCCCGTCGAGCAGGAGTTCACCTGGGACGAGGTGGGCGCGTTCGGCCCGTCGCAGTACCTGCTCATGCACTCGGTGATCTACCGCACCGAGCTTCTGCGCGACATGGCGCTCGAGCTGCCGCGGCACTGCTTCTACGTGGACAACATCTTCGTGTACGAGCCGCTGCCGCACGTGCGGACCATGTACTACCTCGACGTGGACATGTACCGCTACTTCATCGGGCGCGAGGGTCAGTCGGTGAACGAGAGCGTGATGATGGGCCGCATCGACCAGCAGCTGCGCATCACGCGCATCATGATCGACGCGGTCGACGTGATGGCCATCGAGCAGAAGCGCCTGCGCCACTACCTGGAGAACTACCTCGCGATGATGATGTGCATCTGCTCGGTGTTCCTGCGCATGCGCAACACGCCCGAGGACGAGCGCAAGCGCGAGGAGATCTGGGCCTACCTGAAGGACGCCGACGTGGCGCTGTACCGCCGCATCCGCACGAACGTGCTCAACCTGAGCACGAACATCCCCACCGAGGTGGGGCGGCGCGCGGGTCTGGGCGGCTACCACATCGCGCAGAAGATCTTCAAGTTCAACTAGGCGAAACGAGGGGAAGGGAAGCGAGGACGCGTGGCGAAGGACGGCGAGGGCATGCGCGAGCCGGTGCTCGTCATCGACGCGGGCAACACCACCACGCGCTTCGGCGTGGCCTGTGGCGGCGCGCTCGTCTCCACCTGGGAGACCTCCACCGACCCGCGCGCGACCGCTGACGAGGCGCTCTGCGCGCTGCGCGCCTTCCTCGGCGCGTTCGGCGAGGGGCTTGCCCGCGTCGACGCGGCGGCGTGCGGCGGGCTTGCGGCTGCGGCTGGGCAGGCGCCATCGTCCTCGTGTGCGCCTGCGTCTCCGTCCTCGTTTGCGCCTGCGTCCGGGCAGGCGCCCCTGCCCGCGCCCCCGCGCCCTCGCGACGGCATCGTGTCGTCGGTGGTGCCCCCGCTCACCGACGTGTGGGTCGAGGCGGCGTCGCGCCTCTGCGGCCGCGCCCCGCTCGTGGTGGCCCCGGGGCTCAAGACCGGCCTCAAGATGAGCTACAGCGACCCGGGCGAGGTGGGCGCCGACCGCGTGGCCGACATGGTGGCCGCCAAGGAGCTCTACGGCGCGCCCGCCGTGGTGGTCGACCTGGGGACCACGACCAACATCGAGGTGCTCGACGCCCGCAACGCGTTCGCGGGCGGCATCATCGCGCCGGGGCTGCGGCTTTCGGCCGAGGCGCTCGCCGGCGCGGCCGCGCGGCTGCCCATGGTGGAGGTGAAGGCGCCCGAGCGGGTGGTGGGGCGCTCCACGCGCGAGGCCATGCAGGCGGGCATCGTGATGGGCGAGGTCGCGCGCATCGACGGCCTGATCGACATGGTGTGGGCCGAGATGGGCTGCGAGCGCACTACGGTGGTGCTCTCGGGGCGCGACGCCTGCGCGCTCGGCGCGCTCATGCGCCACGACGTGGTGGTCGAGCCCGCGCTCACGCTCAAGGGGCTCGTCCTTCTGCATGCGGCGAACCGCCGCTAGGCGAAGGGGGAGGGGCCTCGGCTGCCCTAAAGGCGACGGGGCCTGCGCTCGCGGGCGGTCCCGCTGGGCAGCCTACTTGTAGTCAGCCGGGTTCTTCGAGCTCGAGCCGGTGGTGTTCCGCTCGTTGCGCAGCTCGCAGCCGAACCGCACGGCCGACTCCCCGAACTTGTCCTTGAGCGCGTCGGTGGCCGCCAGAAGGCCGCGCCGCTTCTCCTCGCTCGCGATCAGCGGGCTGCGCACGCCGTCGTCGAGGGGCGCCGCCTCGTCCACGTCGAAGAGCGCCTCCTGCACCACGCCCTCCTCCTCGAAGCCCGTCATGCTCACGCCGAGCAGGCGGATCCTCATGCCGGGCTGCCACAAGTCCTCCACGAGGCGCAGCGCGTAGGGCGTGAAGAACAGCTCGTCGTCAGTCTGCCGGGGCAGGCGCATCTGGGCGGATCGCGTGGTGCGGTCGGCGTAGCGCACGCGGATGCCGAGCGTGCGCCCGGCGAGCTGCTTGCGGCGCAGGCGCCGGCCCACCTTTGCGGCGATGGTGGAGAGTGCCGAGGCGACCTCTTCTCGCTCGGTGAGGTCGCGCGCGAAGGTGACCTCGTTCGAGATCGACTTCACGGTGTCGTCGGCCTCGACGGGCGACACGTCGCCTCCTGCGGCGCGGGCGCGCATCATGTCCGCGTTCTTGCCGAACACGCGGCGCAGAAGCCCCTCGTCGGCCCGCGCCAGGTCGCCCAAGGTGCGCACCCCGTGGCTCACGAGCGCGTGCTCGGCCGCGGCGCCCACGCCGCTCATCGTGCGCACGGGCAGAGGGGCGAGGAACGTCGCCTCGCTGCCGGGGTACACCACAGTGAGGCCGCGCGGCTTGTCCATGTCGGAGGCCACCTTCGCCACCGACTTCGTGGTGCCCACGCCCACCGAGCACGTCACGCCGAGCGCGGCCACGCGCGCCTGGATGCGCCGCGCGACGCTCACGGGGTGCTCGTGGTTCACCTTCGTGGGGGTGACGTCCATGAACGCCTCGTCGATGGAGACCTGCTGCACGTGCGGCGTCTCGTCGCGCAGGATGCCCATGATGGCGTTCGACATCTCGCGGTAGCGGCTGAAGTGCCCGTGCGTCCAGATGGCGCCGGGGCACAGCTCGCGCGCGAGCGAGGCGGCCATCGCGCTGCGGACGCCGAAGGCGCGCGCCTCGTACGAGCAGGTGGACACCACGCCGTGCGCGTCGGCGTCGCCGCCCACGATGACGGGCTTGCCGCGCCAGCCCGGGTGGTCGAGCTGCTCGACCGAGGCGAAGAACGCGTCGAGGTCGACCAGCAGGATGGCCGGTCCCTCCCAGGGAAGAAGCAGGTTGTCGGTGGCGTCGCTCATAGGGCCAGTGTAGCGCATGCGCGCCAGCGCCGGCGCGCGCCAAGGCTCGCAATCGGGCGAGCGCCGGAAGCCCTGACCGCGCGAGCGCCTGCAAAGCCGTGCGTCATCCCGCGGCCATCGCCAGCTCAGGTACCTCGAGCGGCTCCACCTTCTCGATATCCTCGCTGTGCAGCTCCATAGAGTTCCACAGGTCCATCTTCTGCTGCATGTTCATCCAGAACTGCGGGGTGGTGCCGAACAACCGGCCCAGCCGCAGGCACATCTCGGGGCTGAGGCCGCGCTTCTCGCGGATGATCTCGTTCACCGTCTGGCGCGTGACGCCGAGCCGCTTCGCCAATTCCGCCACGCTTAAGCCGAGCTCCGGCAGGTAGTCCTCCCGGAGAAACTCACCAGGATGGATGGGCGCACGGCTGATGAGCAGGGCATCTTCCCTCAAGCAGACTTCATTGCTCATGACATCCTCCCGATTCAGTGGTAGTCGCAGATCCCAACATCATAGACGCCGTCGGCCTCGAAGCGAAAGCAGATGCGCCATTGGTCGTTGATCGAGATGGCGTACTGTCCTTTTCGGTCGCCCTTCAAAGCGTGGAGCCTGTTTCCCGGAGGGAGCCGTAAATCCAGAAGAGCCACCGCATTGTCAACGTATTCGAGCTTGCGCAGCGCGCGACGCTGGATGCCTGGGGGCAGGTTTCTGCAAGAGCCCGTCTCAAACAGCTCGCGAGAATCCGTATCGGCAAACGTCCGAATCATGGGCACCTCCTTGGAACGTATTGTAACGTGTCACGTGACTCTTTACAAGCATCTAAGCAACCCCAAGGTTGCTACCTCAATGCAATTTGTCGAGTGAGTACGCCTTCTCCTGCTATTTGGTGACAAGCACCTTCGCTTTTTTAAGCCTGGCGTTTTTAGGCTCTCCCAATGCTGTGTATTGCTTTTAGGGGCGTTCTTGGGTCCTTCATTGTTC
Organism: Adlercreutzia sp. ZJ242; assembly: GCF_011038995.1. Classification (NCBI taxonomy): domain Bacteria; kingdom Bacillati; phylum Actinomycetota; class Coriobacteriia; order Eggerthellales; family Eggerthellaceae; genus Adlercreutzia; species Adlercreutzia sp. ZJ242. The sequence goes on along the minus strand of NZ_JAAKEE010000031.1, from coordinate 19,335 downwards.
TTCGAGACGCGAGAGGATAGCACCCGCTAATTCCTTGTCCTTGATGCGCGTCACTGCGAAGCTCTTCTGGTGCTCCAACCGGTGCAGCTCCACCGCGCGTATCTGCTCGAACATGGCGGCGTTGCTGGCGATGAAGTGACGCATCTCGACAAAGGCATCCATAATCTGCACGCTCACGCGAATGGCGGTCTCGCTTCTGAGCACGGCAGAGAGCATTGCCGCGCCCTGTTCGGTGAACATATTTGGGAGCTTGCGGCGCCCGCCGCTGCCCTCTGCCTGTTTTGAAGTCGCAGTTTGTGATTTCAAAACTTCCCACTCATCCTCGTTCAACTGAAAGCAGAAGTGTTCGGGAAAGCGTCCCTGGTTGCGACGAACAGCCTGATTGATGATCCTGGTCTCAACCCCGTAAAGCATTGCGAGATCGCCGTTGAGCATGACCTGCACTCCGCGCACCGTGCATATGAGGTCGCGTATGGCGGAACAGCCGCCCTTCGGCTATTTTGCAAGTCGGGGTGGGCGCACCAGTTCAGCGTGAGCGCCGCGCTCGCGTGTCCCAAAGTGCGTGTCCACCTGCCCGTTGCTCCACCTGCCGGTGCTGATGACGTCACCGACAACGGCGCTTTTCCATCCACCCCTCAGGTGATTCTGGATGAAACAAGGCCGTTATCGGTGTTTTTTCGAGAAAAGTGGATGCAAAAGCGCCGTTGTCGGCGGTTTTCGGGGCTCGAAGCACCGACAACGGGCATTTTCCATCCAGCTTCTCAAAATCGTGGATGAAAAGAGGGCGTTGTCGGTGCTTCGAGCAATAGAGAACTGAGATCTATCTCTTGGCTTCTCCAGCACATGTGGAAGAGCGATTATACGCCGTGGACGGCTTCTGGACTACAGGCTATGCTTCCCTAGAATCGGGATTTCATTGCGCCTGCGCCGACGAGCGGAGGTGCCGTCCCTGCGCTCGCGTCGACGCGCGGGGGTGCCGTCCCTGCGCTCGCCGGACGCTTGCTTTTCCGCTAGCGCCCGGAGGCGAGGAAGAACAGCGCCATCGTGCCGGGGCCGGAGTGCGCGGACAAAGGCGCGGGTGCACGTCGGGAGCGTATGCTAAGCGCGAGTTCATTCTGGGGAATAGGGGCAGCAAAATGCCCCACCGCGCGGGAGGGGGAGGAGCGCGGCGGGGCGAGAAAAGAGAGAGGGAACTCTATGCGAGGGATTTCTGTCTAGGCTTTCTGTCGGGAATTCTCCATCGAGGGTCTTTCTCGGGATTCTACGTTAGGGAACCTTCGTCAAGGGCCCTTCATCGGGATCCGGCTGTGATGCGCAGCCGGATCCTCAAGTTCCTAGAAGAACATGAACATGGACAGCCCGGAGGCGTAGAAGGCCATGCGCAGGGTCACGGCGCCAATCAGAGCGCACGCTAGGGCCGCGATGGCAAGCACCTTGGCCGTGGGTGCCGGCTTCTTCGAGCCGACTAGCGCGAGCGCTGCGGCCGCCGCGGCGCCGATGATGGCGACCACAGCCGTGACCGCTGAGCCGCCGGCGAACGGGTTGGCTGCTGCGACCGTCTGCATCGCATGGGTGGGATGCGTCGGGTCGAAGTAGTAGCCCACGTCAGTGAGGGAGCCGCCGGCAATGACCATGACGATCAGGAAGATGATGGTGGTGACGGCGTTCGCCACTGTGCCCACCAAGGCGATGCGCGCGGTTGCGGAGATGCCCTCGCCATCCGCGCTGTCAACGAGCGTCATGATGAGAAGCGCCGTCAGCGGGCCGAACGCGCAGGCGTTGCCCACCAGCGACAGAACTTCGGTGATGGAGTTCCAGGTCGGGCGAGCCGGCATGAGGTAGCTGGCGCCGGCTACGCACACGAGCGCAACCGCCACGACGATGCCGACAATCGCCAGCGCACGGGGAACCTCGCCGCCAGCGCCTTTGCGCAGCATCACGAAGAATACGACCATCACGATGGCGAGCACGACGATGGCGATGAGCTCCTGGGCGATGCCAGAGCTCAGATGCCCGAAGCCGTTGAAGATGCGCTCCCAGTGCTCAAGATGGAAGAACACCGCCACGCCGCCGATGACGAGGAGCGCCGCCGAGGTGATGAGCATGGGCTTCTGGGCCTTCTTGGCCTTGCCCATGACCGCGAGCACCGATTGGGTGCCGAAAAGACCTGCCGACCACGCCACGAAGGCGGTGAACAGGATAAGGGGCCATTGCATTTCCATGTCTTATTCGCCTCCCTGCCATTTCCTGCCGCGCAGGATGTAGCGGAACGTGGGGTCATTGCCGGCGTTGGGCAGCGTATGGACGTCTTCGTCGCTGAACTCGTTGCAGAAGTCCTTCAGGATGACGCGCTTGCCGTCGGCCTGCTCGGGACCTTCGAAGCCTTCGATGCCCTGCTCGATGTCACCGAAGAAGCGCGCCATGCCGCCGCACTGGGCGACGCAGGCGGGCAGCTCGCCTTGGGCGATGCGCTGCTCGCATAGGGTGCACTTCTCGACGACGCGCTCTTCCTCGTGCAGGTAGCGTACGCCGTAGGGACAGGCCATGACACAGAACTGGCAGCCGATGCACTTCTCCTTGTCGATCTGGATGGTGCCGTCCTCGGCGATGTGGGACGCGTTGGTGGGGCACACCTTAACGCACTCGGGGTTCTCGCAGTGCTGGCACTGCACGGTGAGGAAGTACATCTCCACGTCGGGATACTGGCCGGAGCCGCCCTCCGTGGGATTGGGGCCGATGCGCAGGGTCTTGTTCCAGAACGCGCCGGGCTCCACGCCGTTGATGGCCTTGCATGCCGTGGAGCAGGCCAGGCATCCCACGCAGCGGTTAAGGTCGGTGACGATGCTGTACTTGGTCATTATTCATCCCTCCCTTCGTAGACGGGCAGCCACTCCTTCAGGCGCGGGTCGCTCGCATCGTGGATGATCTCCACGCCGCTGTGATCGCAGGGGATGGGATTGCCGAACGGGGAATTCTCAGGGGTTGCCTTGTAGATCTTGCACAGGTAAGCGCGGAGGTTGGATGATCCGCAGTGCGGATCTTGGGCGTGATGGTCGATCAGGTGGTTCACGCAGCACAGCTCGTGGCCGCTGCCAGATTGCTTGAACTCGGGGAACCACCACTGGTGCTCGCAGTTGATGACGCCGGGATCGATGCCGTAGTAGAGATCCGCGACCTCGCGGATCTTGCCGTCGGGCGTTTCGATCCACACCCAATCGCCCTGCTCAATGCCGTACTCGGCCGCCGTGACGGGATTGATCTCGACGCGGGGCACCGGCCACAGCTCGCGGCACCAGGGAAGCTGACGATGCTCGGAGTGGAAGTACACTGGAATGCGGCGACCGGTCGTAATGATGAGCGGGTACTCCTTCGCGCGCTCCGGGTCGGAGATGGGGGAGTGCGTGGGCTCGCGATAGGTGGGCATCTCCCATCCCTGGTTGGGGTGGAACGACTCCATGACCGTGGACCAGATCTCCATCTTCTTGGTGGGTGTGTAGAAGCCGGGCAGCCAGTCGCCCACGGTGCCGACGAATCCGCCGGCGTTGCGGCCGCGCAGAGCACCGGTCTCGTAGCGACGGTAGGTGCCCCACAGCTCGGGCTCCACTTCCTTGCAGTCCCACCAGCCGTGCTCCTGGAAGCGCTCGTTGAACTTGTCCCAGCCCTCGGGCTCGAAGCCTGCGACGGCCATGTCGAGCATGCCCTGCACGCCGGGATACTCGTCGTAGCCGGGGATGATGTTATAGGGCAGCCCCTTCTCCTTGTAGAGCATCTCGATGATCTCTCCGTCGAACTTGGCCTCGCCAGGTGGGTCGATGCACTTCACCGTGGCGCCCATGGCACCGGAGGAGCCTTGGGACGAGCGGGGGCTCGAGAGCTCGAGCCAGTGGGCGGCCGGCAGCACGATGTCGCAGACGCCGCCACCGGGAGTGTGCCACAGGTTGCACTCGACGTAGAACTCAAGCTTCTTCAGCGCCTCCCAGGCAACGGCGGTGTTGCACTGGTTCATGAAGTCACCCGAGGAGTTGAAGGCGCCCACGACAGGGTAGGGCTCGCCGGTGAGCACGGCGTCCCAGGTGGTGGCGGCGTCGGCCCACATGCCCCACCAGTACAGCAGCGGGAACTGATCGCGGCCGAGGATCTTCTCGAGTTGGCCTTCGGACAGCGGCGGCATGCCGGAGCCGTTGTTGGCGAAGCCCATCTGGCCGCCCTCGATGGGCGCGCGGGTGGAGGCTCGCTGGCCGCCGGGGGTGTCAATGGCTCCCACGAGCGCCGTCAGGGTGTCGAGGGCGCGCACGTTCTGGATGGCGGTGTTGGCATGCTCGGTGGGCAGCATGTACTGGATGCCGCCGTTAGGGTAGCCCTTGGAGGGGTCGACCGGGGTGGCCCAGGTGATGGCTGCCGTGCGAATCTGCTCGGCAGGAACGCCGGTGATCTCCTGCACCTTCTCGGGGGTGTAGTCGGCCAGGGTGTCCTTGTAGTGCTCGAATACGGTGCGCACCTTGACGGTGCGGCCGTCCTTCAGCGTGATATCGTACTCACCCTCAAGCTGCGGGTCGATTTCGGCGGCGAAGCCATCCTCGGCCGTGAATCCCGTAGGGTCGATGACGAAGCCCTGGGACTGGCCCGGAATGAGGTTCTCCTGCTGGGCCTCGCGACCCTTGGTCGGCTTGATCCAGGTCTGACCCTCCCACATGCCGGTCTCGGCGTCGAAGTAGGTGAGGCAATCGTTGCCCGTTTTGCCGGCCGCGATGCGCTTGCCGTCGGGGATCATGAAGCGCTTGGGGCTGCCGCCTTCCTTGATGTCGGATTCCTTGATGAGGTTCGTCTTCAGGTCGAAGGGGGCGCCGAACATGGGGGTGAGCTCCTGCCAACCCGTGGCTTCCATGTCCATGCAGACGAGGAACGGGAAGTTCGTCCATTTCTTCAGGAACAGCTCGTCGTAGAGCTTCTCGTCGACGATGACCTTGCTCCAGCCTAAGGCCATGGCGCCGTCGGTGCCGGGGCGCAGCGGCAGGCGGATGTCGGCTTCCTTGCCCATGTTGGTGAGGCGCGGGTCGACGACGATGTAGGTGTCGGCGTCAGAGGCCACGTCGACGGTGGTACGGCAGGCGTCATCGTAGTTGGACATCTCGGCCGCGCCGCCCCACTGCACGTACACGTCGGGGTGGTCGACGGTGGCCATCCAGCTCTGGGCGAAGTTCGACACCATCAGCGTTGCGAAATGGCGCGGCCCCTTGCAGATCTGCCACGCCTGGACGATGTTGGGGGAATCCCACAGCCACATGCCGTTAGCGGAGCCGAACATGCACCACACGCGCGAGGTGCCGGCCATGCCGAACAGCGACTCGCCACCGTACTTGGCCTGGAGCTCGTCGAACTTGCTCACCACGGTGGAAATGGCCTCGTCCCAGCTGATGCGCTGCCAGCCGGGATCGTCGTTGTCCTTGGGGTTGGTGCGCTTCAGGGGATAGCGCAGGCGGTCCGGGTGATAGGCCGCCTGCAGCGAAGACTGCGACTTGGTGCAGCAGTTGCCCATGGACTGGAACGCCTCGGGGTCGCCTTCGATGCGGATGACCTTCCCGTCTTGCACGACGGCGATGACGCCGCATTCCATCTTGCCGCAGCCGCGGCATCCCGTGCGGATGCGCTTGATCTCGCCCGCGCCCGCGCCCGCATTTGGGTTCTCGGCCAGGGCGGCGGTCGTCGTGGTTCCCGCAAGGGCCACGGCGGCGCTCGTGACTGCGGCAGTCTTCAGGAAGCTGCGACGGCTCATCGATAGCTTGCTCATCCTCTCCTCCTTTTCCTCTCTTCTTTCCTTTGACGGATCTGGTTTTCTTTCGTTGGCATGCAACGATGAAATCTTTATAATTCCGCATGGAAAGAAGGTGAGGGGAAAGATCGGAATGCCAGGTTATTGAGGTTTCCAATCTGGAAAAAGAGGATTCTGGCATTCTGTTCGGGAATGACTGATATGGAAAGTGAGCTTTTGAGGGAATACCTCGTCATCGTGGACGAGATGAACTTGACGCGTGCTGCGGAGCAGCTGCATACCACCCAATCGACGCTCTCCAAGCATATCGCGGTGCTTGAGCGAGAGTTCGGCACGACGCTTTTGCTGCGAGGCCGTCGTGGGCTGGGCATTACCGAGGCCGGCGCGCTGCTGTACCGTCGTGCGGCCAGCATCGTGGACTTGCTCGACAGCGCCCATCGCGAGATGGCGCGCCTCAGCGAGAGCATGATAGTGCGCGTGACCGGCATCCTGTATAACAACGACGTGATTTCGCTGCTCTCGCGGGTGGGACGCACGCTGCGCGATACAAGCAACACGTCCATGGTGTTCTTGACTGCGCCGAAGGTGTCTGGAACCCATGCTGTGCTCGTCGGCGAGGCGGACATCGCCATCGGGCACAAGGGGTTCAGCGAGGAGCTCGACCCGGATCTGGTGTGCGTCGATCTGTACCAGGAGCGATTCGTCGCCCTGGTGGAGGAGGCCAATCCGCTTTCCTCGCATGACGCGCTTTCCCTTGACGATCTACGCGACCAGAACCTTGCGCGGCTCGGCGGGGTCGCAGCCGAGTTCGGGTGGGCGAACATACAGCGGCTGTGTCGCAACCACGGGTTCGAGCCGAAGGGCGTGCCGTTGCTCGTCGAGAATCCCGTCGACTGCCTCACGTATCCGCTCGATGACACGGTGCTCCTGTTGCAGCGGGGCATTCTCCCTGTTGAGACGTTCGCGAGTGGCCCGCGCCGCTGCATTCCGCTGGTGGATGACGACGCCCTGTTCACGATCTGCGCGTACTGCCGTGCTGATCGGCGCGAGCAGCTTTCCGAGTTCATCGACGAGCTGCGCCGGGAGTCGGCTTTCCTGGGGGTGGAGGGGACGACCCAGAGCGCTGTGCGTGGTAAGTTCCGCCGGCGTTGCGAGCTTCTGGCTCGCGAAGTCGACCTGAACGAGAGCGAGATGGTCGCCATGCGCGGGTTCGCCAAAGGACGCTCCATCGACCGCATAGCCGAGGATCTGGGGCTTTCCCGTATCATGGTCGGAGACTTGTTGGCCTCGGTGTATAAGAAAGCCGGCGTGCGCGACCGCCAGAGCCTGCTCGACCGTATCGAGGCCAAGGAGCTGCCCTGGTAGAACCCTACGCGATGCGTTTAGGCGATGATGCCTGCCCGCTCGAGGAGCCATTCGCCGAGCGGCACGGCCGAAAGCGCGCCTTCGTCCAGCTCGCGCACCTCGGCGGCGCCGGCGGTGACGACGGTGAGGTGGGAAAGCCCCGTATCGGAGAGCGCGAGCGCGGCGGTGCTGACGAGGGAGGCGGGCAGCCGTTCCCCCTTTTTGCAGGCGCAGGTGGCGATGAGCTGCGTGGGTGCGCCTTTCCCGGGCTCCGTCCAGGCGATCAGGCGCTTGCGGCCTGCGCGCGGGCGATAGGTGCGCACGCGGCTAGAGAGCCCCGCCTCGTAGAGCTGCTCGAAGACGATTGACGTCAGCAGGGGCTCGGGCGCGAGCGGTGCGGGCGCGAGCGCTTGGGCGAGGCCATGGTCGCAGGCGCAGATGAGCTGTGCCGCACGCGGGTTGGAGTCCCCGTCTTTCCCGAGTCCGCCGATGCGGCAGATGAGGTGGGCGTCTTCCAGGGCGTCAGCGATGGCGCGCACGGTGGCGCGGGTGGTGGGCATGCCCTCGGCGGCGAGCGAGCGCTGGACGGACGACAAGGCGAGATCGGTGCCGCTCGCCCCGATCATAAGCGCGGCGGTGCGCATGATGAGCGGGAGGGCTGTGCTCGGCAGCTTGCGGGCGACGTCGGCGGCGCAGCTGAGCCTTGCCAGACGGCGGAGGCGCTCGCCTGTCCGCTCAGTGCAGGCGGCCTCGTCGAGCGTGCTGGCGCGTCCGAGGCGGTAGAAGCGCTTGAGCGCCTCGTGGACGGGATCAGCGCTTTTTGCGTCATCAGCGACACGTGCGAGGAGTTGGCGCAGGGCCGTGGACGTGGCGGGGCCGAGCATCGTATGCACGTGCGCGTCAGCGGGCAGCTCTTTGGCTCGCGGCGACGAGAGCCAGCTGGCGCATGCGTCGGCCGCCCATATGCGCGCCGGGTAGGCGTCGATGAGCGAGCAGATGAAACGCGGCCAATCTTCCACCGACTCGATGTTGTCGATGAACAGGTGGATTGGCTGGTGTCGGGCAAGCGGCGCGCGGGTGAGGTATGCCTCGAGCACATCGGCGAGGAAGGTGCGCGGCAGCGTAGCGGGCAGCCGGGCGTCAGCGGCGTTTACGAGCAGGGTCGAGTCGGGCGGGACTCCTAGCGTGATGAGCCTGCGGGCGCGCTCCTCGAGAAAGCGGGTTTTGCCGGCGCCATAGGGGCCGGTCACGATCGTGAGGGGGGAGGCGGCTTCTGCGGGCGGGAGTACGGCGCCGAGCTGGGCTGCCCCAAGCGACGGCGCGCTCGTCGCAGATTGAGCGCGGGCCCAGCTCAGGTGTTCTTCGACCAGGCATCCGACGAGCTCCTCAGATACGGCTCCCATGCAACTCCCCCTTACCCTCAGGTCCCTCGCTTCACGCTCCTCATTTCAAAAAGCACGCTCTGATTGCAGAAAATGATAAATCTTAACTTTTGAAAGATCAAGAATGAACACGATGTGCTCAGCGTGAAAAACTTGATCGCACTACACTGCGTCCCGTTCAAAACAATGCGTCCGCGCGAGGCGCTGGGTAGCCGCGCGGCGCGCTGAGAAGGGGAGCGAAAAGGTGATGGGGAAGCGAAGCGCGATGAGAACGGCGATGGATGCCGTCGCCGAAGGGGAGGCTGCGGCCTTTCTGCGTGAGGGCTCCCGGCCGTGCGCCGTGTACTGCGAGGAGGCGCAGGCGGTGAGGCTGGCCGCCAGCGCGGCGCGCGCGGCGTGCGAACGCGGCGAGGAAGCGCGCGTGGTGGTCCCCAACGACAATGCGCGCAGAGCCGTGATGGCCGAGCTCGGTGAAGCCGGCACGATCCAGGTGCTCGTGACGCAGGAGCTGACCGAGCGGGTTTTGAAGCTCGCGGCGCAGCGACGCGAGGCCGCTGCGCCGGTGCTGCTCGATAGCGTGCAGGAGGCTTTGCTCTTCGAGGACATGAAGACGCTTGGCGGCAAGCCGCGCCGCATACGGGAGATGCTCAAGTTTTTGTGCCGCAGCATCTCCGAGCTGGCATTCGAGCGGGACGGCTGGCTCGTCTCAGACGAGGAGCGGACCGTGCTGCACGCGTACCAAGCGCTGCTCGCCGAGCGAGGCGCGCTGCCCCGCTCGCTTATGGGCGCCGCTGCCCTCGTGGCGCTCGGAGACGACGAGGCGCTTGCGGGCGAGCTGCGCGTCGACGTGACGTATGCCGTGGGCTTCTCGGCCCTCGACCGCGCCTCGCAGCGGGCCCTGGAGCGCTTGACCGGGTGCCTGGTCGCTTTCGGGCGCAATGAGGACCCGGGCGTTCCCGAGGCGCCCTTCCCCTTTTCCGAGGGGCTGACCGCATGGGCCGCGCGCTCGCGCGAGGTGCGGGTGGCCAGCCCCGTGCGTACTGAGAAGGTCCAGGTCTTTGCGAGCGACGCCCAAGAGCGCGCGAGCGTGGCGGGCTTCTTGGCCCGCAAGGCGGCGGAGGGCCGACGCGTGACGCTGGTGGTGCCGACGTCGTGGTGGGTGCGTGCTACGTGCCGCGCGCTTGCAGATGCGGACGTGGCCTTCTGCACGGTGGAGGAGCCAGCGCTCGCGCGGGCCGACATCCGCCGGTCCGACGCCTGCCCCGAGGTGGTGCTGTACGCCGCCCTGGCCGTCGCGGCCCAACCCCGCAGCACGCTTTCTCGGCGCGCCTGGATAGGGCTGGGTGACTGGCTCGGCGGCTCAGGGGCATGGAAGGCCGTGCGCGACCAGGCTGCATGCGAGGGAAAAGCGGTTGGCGAGGTGCTCGACAGCCTGGCTGGCGGCGGGGTGCCCTTTGCCGACGACGCCCACGGGCGTATGCTCGCCTTTGCGGCCGACCGCCTGCGTGAGGCTGACGAGCTGATGCGACGTCTGTCGGGGCTTGTCGGCCCGGCGCTTCTTGAGGAGCTGTGCTCGGCATGCGGCATCGACGGCGCGTGCCTTCCCGCGTGCCTTGCGCCCTTAGGCGCCGACGAGGATGCTGCCGGGCTTTTCGCGCGGCTTCAGCGGGCCATGGGCGGGCCGGTCGTGGCGGGCGACCTTGCTGCGCCGGTTGCGGTCGCCACCTTCGACACGTCGGCCTACGTGCTCGGCGAGGGCGTGGTGGTCATGGCGGTAGTGGACGGGCTGGCCTCGCAGGCCTGCGCGAGCGACGAGTCGGCGCCGCTCGACCAGCGGTGCCACGCGATCGAGCGTGACGGCGCGCGCCTGGCCCGATGTGCGCGGCTTGGCAGCCAGTTCGCCTTGCTTACCGCGTTCGAGCGCATGAGGCTCGCGGACGCCTCGCGTGCGGGGGCCGACATCAAGCGCGTCTACGCGCAGGGTGGCCGTCACTTCGCGCGCACGGCGCCATCCGTCCTCATCGCGGCGGATCTGGGCTTGTCTTCGGCGTCGCAGTTCGCGTGTCAAGCGGGGCTCTCATGCCCCGCTGTCCATAGAAATATCGTTGATGCTGATGAGAAACGAGGAGAGCATGACTGATCCGATTAACGTGATGCCGAGGGATGCGTTTGACCCGACAGCGGAGATGGGGTTCGACGAGGGCTACGGGGAGTACGTGCCGCCCATCGAGAAGCCCGCGGACTACGATGCGCCGGTGGTGAAGGAGGAGGTGCCGGCAGCCGAGCGAATCGCTGCCACGTTTGCAGGCATGCCGGGCAACGAGAAGCTGCTTGCGCATGTGATTGACTTCTGCCGCGAGGGACGTGCGTCTGAGGACGTGCACGAGGAGATCCGCCGCTTCGTGGGCGGGGGCACGTGCACGTACGCGCCCGAGGTGGTGTGCGCGAACCTGGCGAGGGCGGGCGCGCTCGACATCGTGGCCGAGGACGCTGACGAGCTCTCATGCGCTGACGACGGCGCTGCCGCAGCGGCGGACGGGTCGGCGGTTGCGGATGAGCCGCAGGCCGAGGGCGCTCAGGGAGCGTTCGAGCTCGGAAAGGTGGGAGCGCCGCCGCTGTTCTCGTATGCGGCCACTGCCGAGGGGCTTGAGGTGGTCGACGCGCGCGACCCCGAGGGAGATCGTCTGCGGTTCTTGGAGGAAGGTGAGCGCTACCTGCCGGTGTATCGGCTGGTACTTGAGGAGTGCGCGCGCTCGGGAGGCGCCACCAAGAAGGTCATCGACGGCTTGGTAGACCATCATCCCCTGTGCAAGGAGCCGCGGCGCTATTCAGGCTTCTTCGTGAAGGGACTCGAAGGAATCGACGCCATCTCGTTCGATGGCGCCTGGCAGATAACCGAGGTGGGCCGCGGCATCTTGGCTGGCCCCGCCCTTGCGAAAACCAACTAGAAGGAGGACGCCATGACGGAACCGACCTTAAGAGAGGTGCTTGCGTCGCGCACGGCAACCTACCAGCTGCTTTCGCGGCTGTTTCGCGTGGAGGTGGATCAGGAGTGCTACGACGAGCTGCTCTCCATGTCCTTTCCCGCCAATACCGGCAACGCGAAGGTTGATGCGGGCTACGCCTCGATTCGACGCTACTTGGCAAGCCCTCACCCCTCGCCTCTGACCGAGCTGGCGGTGGACTACACGCGCACCTTTATCGGCGGCGGCAATAACGGCTACTCGGCGGCCTACCCCTTCGAGAGCGTGTACACGAGTCCCAAGCGCCTGCTCATGCAGGGCGCGCGCGACGAGGTGCTGGTGGCCTACAGGAGTGCGGGCATCGACAAGAAGCCCTCGTGGAAGGAGGGCGAGGACCACATCGCCTTGGAGTTGGAGTTCATGCAGATACTCGGCATGCGTGCGCTCGACGCCCTGTGCGCGGGTGACGAGGACGCCGCGGCCGACCACATCGAGTGCCAGAAGGGCTTTCTCGTCAACCACGTGGGCGCGTGGTTCCCCATGATGGCCGCCGACATGCGCAAGTTCTCGAAAACCGACTTCTACCGGGGGCTTGCCGATCTCACGGCGGGCTTTCTGGAGACGGACCGCGAGTTTCTGTGCGACGTGCTGGAAGACGACGAGCCGGCCGAGTCATTTGACGAAGCGGTGGTGATCGACCTATGAGGGAAGAAGAGAAGAGCCCCGTGCGCGGTGGCGCGGGCATTTCGCGGCGCACGTTCGCCATTGGCGCCGTGGGCTCGGTGGCCATGCTCGGGCTCGGTGCCGTGAAGCTCGTGGGAGCCGAGTCGGTGGTACGACCGCCGGGAGCCCAGGACGAGAACGCTTTTCTGGCTGCGTGCATTCACTGCGAGCGCTGCCGGGAAGTGTGCCCCCGGCATGCCATCAAGCCCGCCACGCTCGAGTCGGGGCTTCTGAACCTGCGCACGCCCGAGATGGACTATCACCGCGGCTGGTGCGACTTCTGCGAGAGCGCCGAGAGTGGCGAGCCGCTGTGCGTGCGGGCGTGTCCCACCCACGCCCTTCGGCTGCCGGGCTTGCCGGCGAGCGAGCACGTGCGTCTGGGCATGGCCGTCATCAATACCGACTGGTGCCTGGCGTTTCAGGCCATGGGCTGCCATGAGTGCGTCGATGCCTGCACGTTCGAGGCGATGGGTGTCAACGACGACGGCACGCCCTACGTGATCGAGGACGCCTGCAACGGCTGCGGCGCATGCGAGCATGCCTGCGTGTCGCTGTCGTCGGGCTCCATCTCGGTGGGCGCCACTGATCGTGCCATTGTAATCGTTCCCGCAGAAGGCGAGGTGCTTCATGGCTAGGAAAGGCGAAGAGGGGAAGGCGACGGAGGCGGTGGAGAGCAGGGCTCCGCACGGCGCCCTGAAGACGGCGCGGGTGCGCTTTGCCGTGGCCGTAGGCGTGCTCGCCTTGGCAGCGGTCGGCTACTTCACCGCGACGGGCATGGGCAACGCGTGCGCCGGCGGGTGGGGAGATCTGGTGCTGCTGTGCCCGCTGGGAGCCTTGACCGCCATGGTCGCGCAGCACGCGATCATTCCCCAGGCAGTCGTAAGCCTCGTGCTCGCAGCGGCGGTTCTGCTCGTGGGAGGCCGCTTCTTCTGCTCGTGGGTGTGCCCCACCGTTGTGCTCGGCAAGGTGCTGCCGTCCTCGCGGGGCCTCAAGGCGCGCGGCGACGAGTCGGCGGGCTGCTCTGAGGCGGGCTGCGCCGCCTGCGCGCGGGGATGCGGGAAGGCTCGGGGCGTGAAGCTCGACAGTCGCCACGCTATCCTGGCCGCGGCGGTCGTCTCCACGCTCATCTTCGGGTTCCCAGTGTTCTGCCTGGTGTGCCCTGTGGGTCTCACCTTCGCCGGCGTGCTGCTCGTTATGCGCCTGTTCGCGTTCGGCGAGGTGACGTGGGCTGTGTTGGCGATACCGGCTATTCTCGCAGTCGAGTTGGCGCTTTTGCCGCGCTGGTGCCAGAACATCTGCCCGTTGGGCGCGCTCCAGTCGCTCGTAGCGGTGGGCAATCGGATGTTCGTGCCCACGGTGGATAGGGAATCGTGCCTGAAGGCCACGCGTGGCGTGTCGTGTGACGCGTGCGTCCAAGTCTGCCCCGAAGGCATCAACTTGCATGACGTGGCCGCAGGCGCCACCACGCTGGCCGACTGCACGAAGTGTCGCGACTGCGCGGACGTGTGCCCGGCTGGCGCCATCAGCTTCCCGCTTCTGCCGAAAGGCACCCCGAAAATCTCGACCGTCTCCGCTTCCGAGCCTGACGAACCGGGCGATCTGCGTGAGGCATAAGGGTTGCGCGTGATTGACGAAGGAGGAGTCCGCAGTGGCTGCATTGGAGAACTTCATTAAGGTGATCTCGTCGCTCGGCAGCGAGGCGCTCGCCGTGGCGCCTGAGCGCTGCGTGCAGGTGCGCAACAAGAACGCCCGCTGCCTGCGCTGCGCCGAGGTATGCGCGGCCGGCGCCATCAGCTACGATGGCGAGGACGTGCTCATCGACGGCGATGCGTGCATTGGGTGCGGCACCTGCGCCACTGCATGCCCCACTTGCGCTCTCGAAGCGATGCATCCCACCGATGCCGAGCTGTCCGACGCGCTTGCTGAGCGTGCGTCGGCAGGAGGAGATGTGGTGGTGGCCTGCGCCCGCGCGCTGCGCCGCGCACACAGGGCCGCTGAGCGCAAGGCCGAGGAGGCATCGGGGCTGCTGCGGCGCGTATCGGTAGACTTCGACGTTTCGGACGTCTTGCAGGTGGTATGCCTGGGTCGCATCGACGAGTCCTTCTACGCCGAGTGCGCTGCACGCGGGGTGAGCCAGGTGACCCTCGCCTGCGACGGGTGCGAGACGTGCACGTACCACCGGGGCGGTGAGCTGGCGCGCAAGGTGGCGGCTTCGGCACACGAGCTGCTGGACGCCCACGGCTATGAGCTTGCGGCGGAGTTCGCATCGCCCTTGCCGTGCTCGGTCTACGAGAAGGGGACGGCAGCGCGCGCCCTGGGCTACGACCCCTCCAAACGCGCCACCATCGTCACGCTGCGCGAGATGACGGCCCAAGTTGCTCGTGACTCCGCAGTCGAAGCGCTCGATCCGGTCTCAGGCGAGGAGGCGCCCGAGCCGCGCTATGCCAAGGTGGGACCCAACGGCACCCTGCCGCAGTTCGTGCCCCTCAGGCGCAATCGCGTCATGAACAGCTTGCATCACGTGGGGGAGCCGGTGCGCGCGCTGGTGACAACGCGGCTTTGGGGCCAGGTCGATGTGGACGTCGATCAGTGCAGCTCCTGTGCGATGTGCGCGATGTTCTGCCCGACCGGGGCTCTTGCGCGCCGAGATGACGCGGAGGGGAACATCACGCTGGAGCACCGCCCCTACCGCTGCGTACAGTGCCGCCTCTGCGAAGACATCTGCATGACGGGCGCCCTTTCGGTGGGGGACATGGTGAGCTTGGAGGACTTTGAGCGAGGACGCGTCCAAGAGATACCCCTGCCGCCGCGCGCATGGACCCCCAACAGGCCCGATTCTATCTTCACCAAGATGAACGCGCTCGTCGGCGGCAGTAACAACTCGTACTTCTAGCGCCCGGAGGCGAGGAAGAACAGCGCCATCGTGCCGGGGCCGGAGTGCGCGCCGATCACGGGGTCCACCCAGTTGATGATCACGTCGCGCACGCCGAGGCGCTTCCTCACCTGCGCGGCCACGTACTCGGCGTCCTCGAGGCAGTCGCCGTGCGTGATGAACACCATCTGGTCCTCGACGGGCGCCAGCGCCGTCTTCGCCATGTGGTCCACGAGCGCGTTCAGGGACTTCTTGCGCCCGCGCACCTTCTCGAGCGGGATGAGGTGCCCCTCGTCATCCACGTGCATGACGGGCTTGATGTTCAGAAGCGTGCCTGCCCAGGCGCTCGTCTTCGACACGCGCCCGCCGCGGAACAGAAACATGAGGTCGTCCACCGTGAACCAGTGCGCCAGGTGCAGCTTGTTCTCCTCGAGCCACGCGTGCACCTCCTCGATGCTCGCGCCCGCGCGGGCGCGCTGCACGGCGTGCCAGACCAGGAGGCCCTCGCCGCCTGAGGCGGCCAGCGTGTCGACGGTGCGGATGGTGCGCGCGGGGTACTCCTCGGACAGCTCGCGCAAAAGCAGGTCGGTCGCCTCATAGGTGCCCGACAGCCCGCTCGAGAAGCCGATGTAGAGCACGTCGCGCCCGGCCTCGAGCAGGGAGCGCAGGAGCTTCTCGGACTCGGCGAGGTTGGGCAGCGAGGTGGTGATGACCTTGCCCTCGCGCATCATGCGGTAGAACTGGGAGAGGTCGGTGTGCTCGCCCTTGAGGTAGCTCTGGTGCTGCTGCCCGTCGACCATGAACGTGAGCGGCAGGATGTGCAGCCCGAACTCGTCGATCATGTCCTCGGTGAGGTTGCTGCTCGAGTCGGTGACTATTTCGAAGTCCATGGAGGCTCCTTACGGTTGAGGCGGATGGGTGCCGTTTCCTCATGCTGCCGCCTCGGGTAAAAGCTCCCTCGTCTTATGAGCGCCGCGCTCGCGTTCGCTCAGGCGCAGGGGAGGTGTTATCCGATTCGGCACAGCGGGCAAACCCATGTCATTCTACCGCATGCGCGTTGCGGACGGCGCGTTTGTCATGAATTCGGCACGTGGGGACAAGCCGGTGACAAGCCGGGGGCAAGCCGACAGGTCCCGAGCGCCCTGGGCGAACGCTCTGAGCGCCCTGGGCGGCTGTGCATCATCTGCGCGCTTTTCGCATCCGTTTTCCCGTTGGCGATAGAAACGCCTGGAGGGTTGGCATATACTGAACAAGTTTACGTTATGAGGCTTTTTGAAGTACGTACGAAAGGTTGGGAAGCTCCGGTGGCTAACAGCTATAAAGAGACCATGAACCTCCCTCAGACCGACTTCGCCATGAGGGGCAACTTGCCCGCCAACGAGCCGAAGCGCTTGGAGAAGTGGGCTGAAGAGGACATCTACCATCGCGTTTTGGAGAAGAACAAGGACGGCAAGCCCTTCGTGCTGCACGACGGCCCGCCCTACGCCAACGGTCCCATCCACATCGGCCACGCCTTCAACAAGATCCTGAAGGACTTCGTGGTGAAGAGCCATGCGCAGCGCGGCTACTTCACCCCCTACATCCCCGGCTGGGACTGCCACGGCCAGCCCATCGAGCACATGGTCGAGAAGACCCTCGGCCCTGAGAAGATGGCGGCCACGAGCCAGCCCGAGCTGCGCAAGCTGTGCCGCGACTGGGCCACGAAGTACGTGAACGTCCAGCGCGACGGCTTCAAGCGCCTCGGCGTGAACGCCGAGTGGGACAAGCCCTACCTCACCTACCTCCCTGACTTCGAGTCGGGCAACGTCGAGATCTTCAAGGAGATGTACCTGAAGGGCTCGGTGTACCGCGGCCGCAAGCCCATCCACTGGTGCAAGCGCTGCCACACCGCGCTCGCCGAGGCGGAGATCGAGTACGGCGACGAGGTGTCGCCGTCCATCTTCGTGCGCTTCAAGATGGACCTCATGCCCGGCGTGTTCGAGGCCGCGGGCGCCGAAGGCGATGCCTACGTGCTCATCTGGACCACCACGCCCTGGACGCTGCCGGCGAACACCGCCGTGTCGCTCGCGCCCGAGGCCGACTACGTGATGGTGGTCGCCGACGGCGTGAACATGATCATGGCGCGCGAGCTCGTGGAGCAGGTGGCCGAGGTGGCCGGATGGGAGGGCTATCGCCTCGTCGCCAACGCGCAGGGCGAGCCCGTCACCCTCAAGGGCAAGCAGATGTGCGGCCTCACCTACACCTGCCCGGTGCGCCAGGACCTCAAGGGCACCATCATCTACGGCGACCACGTCACGCTCGACACCGGCACCGGCTGCGTGCACACCGCCCCGGGGCACGGCCAGGACGACTACCTCGTGGGCATCGAGTTCGACGTCCCGCTGCTCATGCCGGTCGACGACAACGGCTGCTTCACCGACGAGGCGGGCCGCTTCGCCGGGCTCGACGTGGACGCGGCCAACCCCGTCATCATCGAGTGGCTGCGCGAGCAGGGCACGCTCGTGGCCAAGCAGGAGATCAACCACTCCTACCCGCACTGCTGGCGTTGTCACGAGCCCGTCATCTTCCGCGCCACCGACCAGTGGTTCGTGTCGATGGACAAGAACTCCCTGCGCGAGGACGCGCTGCGCGCCATCAGCTCCGAGGTGACCTGGATCCCCGAGTGGGCCAAGAACCGCATCGGGTCCATGGTGGCCGACCGCCCCGACTGGTGCATCTCGCGCCAGCGATCCTGGGGCGTGCCCATCCCCGTGTTCAAGTGCGCGAAGTGCGGCGAGACGGTGGCCACGGCCGAGACGTTCGACGCGGTGATCGAGCTGTTCCGCACGGAGGGCGCCGACGCGTGGTTCACGCGCGAGCCGCGCGAGTACCTGCCGAAGAACACGAAGTGCGCCCGCTGCGGCGGCACCGAGCTCGTGCCCGAGAAGGACATCCTCGACGTGTGGTGGGAGTCGGGCGTGACGCACACGAGCGTGTGCAAGCACCGCGCCGCCGAAGGGCTCACCTTCCCGGCGGACATGTACCTGGAAGGCTCTGACCAGCATCGCGGCTGGTTCCAGTCCTCGCTGCTCACCAGCATCGGCGCCTACGGGGTGCCGCCCTACAAGAGCGTCATGCACTGCGGGTTCACCGTCGACGAGCAGGGCCGCAAGATGTCCAAGTCGCTCGGCAACGGCATCGACCCCGCCGCGGTCTGCGACAAGTACGGCGCCGACGTGCTGCGCCTGTGGGTGGCCAGCGTCGACTACTCCCAGGACGTGTCCATCTCCGACGGCATCTTGAAGCAGGTCTCGGACGCGTACCGCCGCTTCCGCAACACCTTCCGCTTCCTGCTCGGGAACTTGAACGACTACGATGACGCGGCCATGACGGCGGTGGCGTGGGATGACCTCGAGCCCATCGACCAGTACATGATGGCGAAGACCGCCGCGCTGCTCGCCGAAGTCGAGGCCAGCTACGAGACGTACAAGTTCAACAACGTCTACCGCCTCACGTACGACTTCGTGAACGACCTGTCGGCCGTCTACATGGACGTGACGAAGGACCGCCTGTACTCCGAGGCGCCCGCGTCCGTGCGCCGCCGCGCCGTGCAGACCGTGCTCATGAACATCCTCGAGGTGCTCGTGCGCGTGCTCTCGCCCATCCTGTCGTTCACCTGCGACGAGGTGTGGGAGCACTTCCCGCCGGCCGTGCGCACGCGCGCCGGCCGCGCCTGCAGCGTGCAGCTCGCCGGCTGGCCCAAGCGCGCCGACTTCGCGCCGGCGCTGCCCGGCGAGGCGGCGTGCGCGGAGATCCTCGGCACGTGGGAGCAGGTGCTCTCCGTGCGCGAGGTGGTCACCAAGGCGCTCGAGGACGCGCGCACGGCGAAGGCCATCAACAAGAGCCAGGAGGCCGTGGTGCGCGTGAGCGTGCCGCCCTCGACGCTTGCGCAGCTGGAGCAGCTCGACGCCGCCGTGTACGAGGAGCTCTTCATCGTGGCGGGCGTGGCGTTCGAGGCGTGCGAGGACGCCGAGGAGGCGAGCGCGCGCGTGGAGCCGGCGTCGGGCGAGAAGTGCCCGCGCTGCTGGAACTTCCGCGAGCTCGGCCGCAACGCGGCGCACCCGGACGTGTGCGCGCGCTGCGGCGATGCGCTCGACGCCATCGGCTACTCCGCGTCAGCGGAATAAGACCAGCTCAACGGCATGGCTGACGAGCGACTTTGCGAAGAGGGCGCGCCCGTGGGGGACGCGGGCGCGGGCGGCGGGGCCGCAGCGGGCCCCGCGGGCGCGGGTGAGCTGGCGG
>NZ_JAAKEE010000030.1:0-32451 GCF_011038995.1 Adlercreutzia sp. ZJ242 | reverse complement strand
GGCCGCGAGCAGGCCGCATGCCGGCGCGGGCGCTCGCGGCGCGAGGCGGGGCACGCGCAGCACGGGACGGGGCGGAAGCGCAGGCGCCTCAGGCGGCAAGACCGCGAGCTCCCAGCGCGTCGGCGCTCCTTCCGGCTCCCAGCGCACCGGCGCGCCTTCGAGCTCGCACGCCCCCCGCGCGCACGTCCCCGCGGGCGCGCACTCCGCGCGCTCGGTCACGCCGCGCGTGTCCGCCTCCGCAGGCGTCGAGGTCAAGCTGCCCGTCGCAGGCGAGGTCCTGCTCACGCGCCGCCACTTCCTCTACGGCGTCGCGGGCGTCGCCGCGCTGGCCCTGCTCGGAGGCGGCGGCTACGCGGCCAGCCAGCTGGCCGCAAACGACAGCTCGGACGTGGCCACGCTGAAGGTCCCCGAGTCCTCCGTGTTCACCACGGAGGACTGCGCGCAGATCGAGGACGCCTCGGCCGCCATAGCGCTCGTAAGTTCCCAGGAGCTCCCCTACGGCAGCCTGATCTGGGCGAACAGCGACTCGACCGCCATCTGCCTGATCCCCACCGAGACGGCCAAGCCCCTCGCGCAGGTGGGCCTGCTCACGCTGGGCGCGGGCACGTGCACCACGGTCATCGAGCACGCCGTGGGAGAGTCCGAGGGCTTCGAGATCTACGACGTGCGCGCCTGCGACAAGGGCCTCGTCTGGACCGAGGCCGACATCCTCGAGGGCACGTGGCGCGTCTACCACGCGCGTCTTGAGGGCGCCTCGGTAGGCACGCCCGCGCTCGCCGAGGAGGGCACCTCCGACTGGGAGATGCCCACGCTGGCCGCGGCCGGCGGCTACGCGTTCTGGCAGACGCTTCCCAACCTCGACGGCCCCGCTAAGCAGGAGGACTCCACGCTCAAGCGCGCCGCGTTCGGCTCGTCCGACGCCGAGGCGGTCTACGTCTCGCACGGCCGCATGGCGTGCGCGCCGTGCTCCGTCCGCGACGGCGTGATCGCGGCGCCGCGCGCCGACACGAACGGCACCTACTACCAGCTCACGCGCATCGAGGCGGAGTCGGGCCAGGTCACCGACGCGCTGGTACTCCCCTCGTCCATGAAGCCCTTCGAGCTGGGCTACGGCCCGACCGGCTTCAGCTTCGCCTTCGACGGCATCTACAGCTATGGCGGGGGCATCGCGAACCTCGGGACGTACCTGCCCGCCGACGAGGTGACCACGGGGATCTTGGCCGAGGACGCGCTCGCGCAGGTGGGAGGCGCCTCGTCAGGGTCCGCGTCAGGCTCTGCGCCCGCCTCCTCCGAGCTCTCGCTCGCCGAGCGCAACGCCCAGGCAGCCGCCTCCGTCGCCCGCTTCGCCGCCGTCCCCTACGGCGACGCGACGTGGTTCCGCTTCCCGCGCACGCCGCTCGCCGCGCCCGCCTGGTGCGGCACGTGGCTCATGGTGAAGTCGACGAGCGCCGTGTGCGGCGTCGACCTCGCGGGGCGCCAGTACTTCTCGATCGAGGTGGAGAACGGCGCCGACGACTACGGCGACTTCCTCGCCTCGACGGGCGCCGGCGACTACGTGGTGACCTACTCCAACATCGACCACACCCCGCTCTCCGGCGAGCGCACCAAGAAGTGCCTCGTCAGGGTCTGGAAGCCCGCGTAAGGGCGAAGCCGGGCGGCGCAAGGCGCGCCCCCGCACAAGCCGCCCCTCCGAAGCGCACCCCGGACAAGATGCGCTTCGGCCGCCCCTACCCCCATTCGTCGACGATGTCCATGAGGCGCTGCTGCGAGTTGATGCCGAGCTTCCGGTAGATGTGGTAGATGTGCGACTTCACCGTGGCGGGACTCACGGTGAGCGCCCCCGCGATGTACTCGGCGTTGCGCCCGCGCGCCAGGAGGATGAGCACCTCCCCCTCGCGCGGCGTGAGCGCGTAGCGCTCGGCCACGTGCGCGCAGCGCCGCTCGAGGGTGAGCGCTTGGGGCGCGGGGTCCTCCCCCTCCCCCTCCTCCTGCGCGACGGCCTCGACCACGCCCTTGCCCGCCACGTCGAGGAGGTCGTCCAGGCGCGCGCGCATCTCCGACTCGTCGCCGCCGTACACCGAGAACGACACCACGACCACGACGGAGAACAGGGCCATGGCGAGGCACAGCGCCATGCCCTCGAGCTCCAGCGCGAAGACCAGCACGAACGCGAAGACCGACCCCAGGAAGAACCCGAGCCACGAGGGGGCTTGGCGCATGGCGTAGCGCCTCACGGGATGCAGGCGGAACTCGTAGTTGTCGATGCTCGTGGAGTACCAGGCGAACACCGAGGTGTGCGCCAAGGCCATGTTGGCGACGCAGCCGCACGCGACGCGCGCCGCGCCGTCGCAGAACGGCAGCAAGAGGACGCTCGCCACGAGGAACGGCAGCGTGATGCGCTGGACGACGCCCACGTCGACGTTCACGCGCGCGCCGAGGTAGTTCCAGACGAACACGAGCAGGATGCCGCCGATGCCGCTCGCCCCGCCGACGAGGGCTGCCTCGTAGCCCATCGAGCACAGCTCGACCGTCATGAAGCCGTACACCGCGCCATGGCAGGCAACCGAGACCGCCGCGGTGGCCGAGAGCGCCGGGGCGGCGCGGAGCTCGTCGACGCGCGGCACGGTCTCGCGGGGGATGCGCCGCGAGAGGAAGGCCACCGCGCCCATCGACCCCCCGATGAGCAGCGCGGTCTGCAGCAGGCTCGCCCACACCAGGCTCGTCGCGTTCACCAGCACGAACAGAAGCGTCCCCAGCGCCGCGCCGCATGCGATGACGTGCGCCGTGCGCTTGGTGGGCACGATGCTGAAGAACACGCACCAGCACGACATGGCGCTCGCCTGGGCGAAGCCGAACAGGACCCACACCGCCGCCGACACCGCGAAGGGAAGGGCCGCGACGTAGGTGCTCACGAGCGACTCCGCCACCGCCGCGAGGGCGAGAAGCGAGCTCAGCGGAAGGAGGCGGTCGCGATGCTCGTACACCCAGTCGGCCTTCAGGCCAAAGACCACGTAGGTCACCACGAGCGCCAGGACCGAGGCGATGCGCAGCTTGATTCCCTCCTCGATCGAGCACCACGAGAGCAGCGGGACCGACGGCGCGAACACCGCCGTGAGCTCCCACCCGATGAGGCAAGAGAAGCCGACCGCGGCCACGAGGTACAGCGGAGCCAAGTCGACGGCCGCCTGCGGCTGATTTTCTGATTTCCCCTGATCAAGAGCGCACACAGAGACCCCCTCAACATTTGAGTATGACACTGAAACGCCAGAAGACCCGAATTCAACATCAGCAGCTGTCGATTCGAGGGGGGAACAGGCCGATACTTTCGCCTAGGCGACCGCTTAAGGCGAAGGATGCGCCTCGGTTCCCCTGCCATGCGACTTTCCGCACAGCGCATACCGTCTCATAAGCGCGCCCCGCAGTCAAACCTTTGAGAGAAAGGACCGTCCATGTGCTTCAGACCGCCCACCGTGGACCAGGGGCCGGTAAAGTGCCCCCAATGCGGAGCGTTAGTCAACCCTAAGCTTGACGAATGCCCCAGCTGCGGCGCCAAAGCCGCCAAGACCCCGGGCGCGCCGCCCGCGCCGGGAGCCCCCGGCGTCCCCGGCGTCCCGCCGGCGCCGGGCGTCCCCGGCGTTCCGAGCGTGCCCGGCGC
The DNA here is from genome assembly GCF_011038995.1 of Adlercreutzia sp. ZJ242. NCBI lineage: Bacteria > Bacillati > Actinomycetota > Coriobacteriia > Eggerthellales > Eggerthellaceae > Adlercreutzia > Adlercreutzia sp. ZJ242. The sequence continues at coordinate 28,796 of NZ_JAAKEE010000030.1, read as the reverse complement.
CCCGGGCGTCCCGAGCGCGCCCTCGGTCCCGAAGGTGCCCACTCCCCCCGCGTCCTAAGGCCGAGGGGAAGACGCGGGCCCCTCGGGCGCAGCCGTCTCCCAAGCGCGCCAAGCGCGCGACGAGGGGCCCGCTCCGTTTCAGACGAGTGAGGAGAGAAGATGGGAAGCAGCGTAACCGGCACTTCTATCATCAAGGGCCTCGGCTTCAACAGCTTCGGCATCGGAGCCAACGCCTGCACGGTTGACATCGACGAGGAAAACGACAAGATCCTGCGCATCCGCCCGTTCCACTTCGACGAGCACTACACGCCGGAGGAGCTGAACTACTGGAAGATCGAGGCGCGCGGGCGCACCTTCGAGCCCGGCCTCAAGACCTACATATCGCCGCTGTCGCTCAGCTACAAGAAGCGCGTGTACTCCAAGAACCGCATCCCCTGCCCGCTCAAGCGCGTGGACTGGGACCCGGACGGCGAGCGCAACCCGGGCAACCGCGGCAAGAGCGGGTACGTGCGCATCAGCTGGGACGAGGCCACGAGCATCATCGCCCGCGAGATCAAGCGCATGCACGACACCTACGGGCCCGAGGCCATCCTCTGCGAGGTCGACGGCCACGGGGAGACGAAGGTGGTGCACGCGGCCCACGGCTCCATCACGCGCCTGCTCGACGAGTGCGGGGGCTACACCCTCCAGTCGCGCAACTCCGACAGCTGGGAGGGCTGGTACTGGGGCGCCAAGCACATCTGGGGCATGGACCCGCTCGGCCAGACCTCGTTCCAGAACAACATCATCAAGGACATCTCCGAGAACGGCGACGCCGTGCTGTTCTGGGGCTGCGACGTGGAGACGACGCCCCTGGGCTGGGGCGGCTACATGGCGAGCCGCATCTGCTCGTGGTTCACGGAGATCGGCGTCAAGCAGATCCACATCGCGCCCGACGTGAACTACACGAACGCCGTGCACGCCGACAAGTGGATCCCGGTGCTGCCCAACACCGACGCGGCCCTGCAGCTGGCCATCGCCTACACCTGGATCAAGGAGGGCACCTACGACCAGGCGTACCTCGACACCCACGCCGTGGGGTTCGACAACTTCAAGTACTACGTGCTCGGCGGCGAGGACGGCGTGCCGAAGACCCCGAAGTGGGCCGAGGCCATCTGCGGCGTGCCCTCCTACACCATCAAGGCGCTCGCGCGCTACTGGGCGCGCCACGCCGTGTCCATCGCCCACTGCAACGGCGGCAGCTTCATCCGCAGCTGCTTCAGCCACGAGCCGGCGCGCCTCGAGGTGGCGCTTCTGGGCATGCAGGGGCTGGGCAAGCCGGGCGCCAACCAGTTCAAGATGCTCGAGTGGACGCTGTTCGGCATCCCCACGGTGACGCCGCTGCCGCCCTCGACGTGCATCCCCAACATCGGCGAGGCCTACCTCGGCTTCATCACGGGCACCAAGCCGAGCTTCATCCCCAAGACCATGATCCCGCAGGCCATCCTGAACCCGCCCGTGCAGTGGTACGGCCACATCGCGGCCGGCCTCCCGCGCGAGGACCAGTTCACCGGGCCGCTCACCTTCCCCGTCGAGGGCAAGTCGCGCATCCACATGGTGTGGTCTGACACGCCCTGCTGGGAGACGTGCTGGAACGGCGGATTCAAGATGCAGGACGCGCTGCGCCACGACTCCATCGAGTTCGTGGTCGTCCAGCATCCCTGGATGGAGAACGACTGCAACTTCGCCGACATCATCATCCCGTCGAACACCAAGTTCGAGACCGAGGACATCGGGACCGACAACGACTCCGGCCAGTGGACCGTGGTGTTCTACGAGAAGCAGGCCATCAAGGCGCGCATGGACTCGAAGTCCGACGTGGAGGGCGTGGCCGAGATCGCCCGGGCCCTCGAGAAGTTCGGCGGGATCTACGAGAACCTCCACGAGCGCTTCATGGGCGGCAGGACCTTCGACGAGTGGATCAAGGCGGGCTTCGAGACGTGCGGCATCCCCGAGGGCGCGATGACCTACGAGGAGTTCAAGGAGAAGCAGTACTACCCGTTCCCCACGCGCGAGGACTGGGAGGACATGCCCGCCGGCCTCATCGGGTTCCACGACGACCCCGAGGGCAACCCGCTGCGCACGCCGTCAGGCAAGCTCGAGTACTACTCCACCACGCTGGCGCAGATGTTCCCCGACGACAAGGAGCGCGGCCCCATCCCCCGCTGGGTGCACGTGAGCGACGAGCACGAGGAGCGCACGAACACCGAGCGCGGGCGCACGTACCCGTTCCTGCTGGTGAGCAACCACCCGCACTTCCGCGTGCACGCCCAGCACGACGACGTGACCTGGCTGCGCGAGATCGAGACGTGCAAGGTGGTGGGCCCCGACGGCTACCGCTACGAGCCCATCTGGGTGAACCCGATCGACGCGGGCAAGCTGGGGCTTGAGACCGGCGACATCGCCAAGCTCTACAACGAGCGCGGCGGCGTGCTCGGCGGCGTCATCGTGAGCGAGCGCATCATGCCGGGCGCCCTGTACCAGGACCACGGATCGCGCGTCGACAGCATCGTCATGGGCGAGGGCGGCCTCGACCGCGGCGGCGCGAACAACCTGATCGCGCCGAGCGCGACGACGTCCAAGAACGCCGCCGGCGAAGTGACCTCGGGCTTTCTGGTGAACATCGAGAAGGTCGACGTGCTCGCGCTGGCCGAGCAGTACCCCGAGGCGTTCTCGCGCGACTACGACCCCGATTGCGGGCTGGTGGCCACGGCTCGCATGGCGGAAGGAGCATAGATCATGGGTAAGGTTTTCGTATTCGACTTCGCGAAGTGCACCGGCTGCCGCAACTGCCAGCTGGCCTGCAAGGACGAGCACGTCGACAACGACTGGGCCCCGTATGCCGCGCCCCAGCCCGACACCGGCCAGTTCTGGGGCCGCATCGAGGAGAAGGTGCGCGGCCAGGTGCCGAAGGTGCGCGTGAGCTACGCGTGGCGCGCCTGCCAGCACTGCGGGAACGCGCCCTGCATGGCGGCCGCCGAGGCGGCGGGGGCGCCGGACGCCGTGTACCGCCGCGACGACGGGCTCGTGATCGTCGACCCGGTTGCCGCGCGCGGGTGCGAGGGCCTCGCCGAGGCGTGCCCCTACGGCGCGATCTTCTACAACGAGGAGCTCGGCCTCCCGCAGAAGTGCACGGGCTGCGCGCACCTGGTGGACGAGGGGCTGCCGCCGCACTGCGTGGACGTGTGCCCGCACGAGGCGCTGCGCTTCGGCGACGAGGAGGACTTCGCCGCCGAGATCGCGCAGGCCGAGTTCTGGATGGCCGAGCGCGCCGAGGCGGACGAGCCGCGCGTGTACTACCTCAACAAGCCGCGCCGCTTCCTGGGCGGGGTGGTGGTCGACCTCGAGGCCGACGAGGTCGTCGTCGGCGCGAAGGTGACGCTCGAGGACGTGCGCACGGGCGCGGTGCAGGCCGTGCTCGCCGACGAGTTCGGCGACTTCTGGTTCGAGCAGATCCCGGCCTCCGAGTACCGCGTCTACTTCGAGGCGGAGGGCTACATGACCCGCATGCTCGAGGCGACGACGGCCGACGAGGACCGCAACATGGGTCCCGTCGCGCTGTACGCCACCGCGTAGCGCGCGCAGGCGCGGCTGCCCGCGCGAATGCCCGCAGCCGCGCCACCCACGAGCATTCGCACCACAGCATGCAGGAAGAAGGCCCCGACCGCACGGTCGGGGCCTTCCCTTCGCAACCTTTTCCTGCGAGCCCCTGCGTGCCCTCGCCCGCCGCCAGGGCACGCGAGAGCACGTCGGCACCGCGGCGCCCGCGGCAGCCCGCGCCACCCTCAGCCGAAGCGGTACGACACGCCCATGGTGGGGCCCGGGTTCGCCCACTTCGCGATGATGGTGTCCCCGCACAGGATGCGGCAGGTGCCGCACTCGAGGCAGCCCGCGTAGTCGAACGTCGGGGCGCCGTCCTCGTCGCGCTGGTACAGCGCGGCGGGGCACACCATGACCAGCTTGTCGAACTCCGCCGGGTCGGGGTCCTCCGCCAGCTCGATGTGCGCGTTCTCCTCGTCGACCTCGTACTTGTTGCTGGCCAGGTACCCGTCGACGTTCACGGTGAAATCCAACCTGCTCATAGCGCCTTCATCGCTCCTCTCGCGTCCTTGAGGATGTTCATGACGCCCACGTTCCTCACGATGGGCATCATCGACTTCCTCATGGGCTTGACCGGGCTGCCGTCCACGACGAGCAGGGCGTTCATCATGTCGCGCAGCATCTGGGGGTAGCCGTCGAACATGCGCGTGAAGCCCTCCATGAAGCCGGGCACGTTCCTGAACTGGCGGAGGTCCTTCAGCACGAAGCTGTCCTCCAGCGCGCTCACGTAGCCCGAGAGGCCCGCCTTGCTGGTGTCGCCGGCGTCGAGCGCGCGCGCGGCCTCGCGGCCCGCGTGCATGCCGGCGGCCAGGGCGAAGTCCATGCCGCGCACCTGGTAGCCCAGGTTGATGCACATCATGGCCGACTCGCCGGCCAGCATGACGCCGTCGCCGACCAAGTCGGGCATGATGTTGATGCCGCCCTCGGGCACCATGTGACCCGAGTGCTCCACCACCTTGCCGCCGCGGATGAGCGCGGCCACCGAGGGCTGGCCCTTCAGGTCCTCGAGCATCTGGTACACCGGCGCCTTGCCGCGGCTCGCCGTCGCCTCGATGCCGGCCACGATGCCCAGCGAGACGGAGTCCCTGTTGGCGTACATGAAGCCGCCGCCGAAGGTGCCCTTCGTGGAGTCGCCGGCGAACAGCCACGCCGCGCCCTCGTCGTCGGACGCGGCCAGGATGCGGTCGGTGATCACCGGGGCCGGCAGCTCGATGACCTCCTTGACGCCCACGGCGACGGCGGAGGCGGGCGGCCGGGCGGCCCCCACGGCCTCGGCGGTCAGCAGCGAGTTCACGCCGTCGCACAGGATGACCACGTCGGCGGTGATCTCGTCCTCGCCGGCGCGCACGCCGACGACCTTGCCGGCGTCGTCCTTCACCAGGCCCTCCACGGCGATGCCGTAGATGAGCTCGGCGCCGGCCTCCTCGGCCTTCTCGGCCAGCCACGAGTCGAAGGGGGCGCGCAGGACGGAGTAGGAGTCCTGGCCCTCCTTGAGCATCTCGTCGGAGGTGAAGTCGACGGTGAAGCTGGCGTCCTCGGACAAGAGCGAGATGCGCTCGCGCGTGATCTTGCGCTCGAGCGGGGCCTCCTGCTCGAAGTCGGGGAACACGGCCTTCAGCGCATGGGAGTACACGCGGCCGCCGGTCATGTTCTTGGCGCCGGCGAAGTTGCCGCGCTCTATCACGAGAACGCTCTTGCCGGCCTTCGCGAGCTCGTAGGCGGCAACCGGGCCAGCGCACCCGGCGCCTACGACGATGGCATCGAAGTCAGCCACGTCTCCTCCTTGTCTTCGGTTTCCCTTTTCCTCGCGCTCTCGGAGAGGGCCCTCCTCAGCGCGTCCTTCACCACCTTGCCCGAGGCGTTGCGCTCGATCTTCTCCAAGAAGAGCACGTGGCGGGGCTTCTTGTAGCCGCCGAGGCAGTGCTCGCAGCGCGCGGCCACCTCGTCGGCGGTCAGCGCGCCCGCGCCCTCGGACGCCACCACGAAGGCGGCGAGCGCCTCGCCCCAGACGGGGTCGGGGACCCCTATGACGGCCACGTCGGCGACGCGCCCGCCGAGGCCCCTGATGCAGCGCTCCACCTCGAGCGGGTACACGTTCTCTCCCCCGGTTATCACCAGGTTGTTCTTCCGGTCGACCAGGGTGAGGTACCCCGCCGCGTCGAAGAACCCGATGTCCCCCGTGAAGTACCAGCCCTCCCGCATCACCCGCATGGTCGACGGCGCGTCGCGGTAGTAGCCGTTCATGAGCGTGGGCGTCTTCACCGCCACCTCGCCCAGCACGCCCGGCTGGCACTCGCGCCCCTGCTTGTCGATGACGGTGACCTCCATGCCCGGCAGGGCGCGCCCCACCGTGGAGCGCAGCGCCACGCTGTCGTGGTCGCGCGGCTCGAGCAGCGTGACGGCCGAGGCCGTCTCCGTCATGCCATAGCCCTGGATGAGGCCGCAGCCCAGAACGCGCCGGCACCGCACGAGCAGCGCCTCGTCTATGGGCTCGCCCCCGTAGAGGACGTAGCGGAGCGAGTCCATCCGCTCGCCCGTCTCCTCGAGGTGCGCCACGAGCAGGCGCAGGACGTAGGGGACCGCGCCCATGCGCGTCACGCCGTGCTCGTTCACCAGCCGCACGATGTCCTCGGGGCGGCTCGAGTCGTCGATGACGACCTCCGCCCCCGCGAGAAACGCCGCGAACGTCGAGACCGACGTGACGTGGAACAGGGGCAGGACGCTCAGCACCACGTCGTCCTCGCTGAACCACATGGCCCGGGCGTCGATCTCCGCGCGGGCGATGAGCGCCTGGTGGGAGAGCATGACGCCGTGGGGGTCCCCCGCGGTCCCGCTCGTGTAGATCATGAGCGCCGGATCCGACGGCGCCCTGTCGACGTGCTCGTCGAAGGGCTCCGCGCCCGCGATGAGCTCCTCGTAGGCGGACGACGCGAAGGCGTCGTCGCCGTCGAGCAGGATGACGGCGAGGGGGCGGCCCACCCCGCCGATGACCGGCGAGAGCCGCCCCCACACCGCCGACGAGCACACGAGCACGGTGGAGCCCGACGTGCCCAGCAGGCGGACGAGCGCCGCGGGCGACAGGCGCGTGTTGTGCTGCTCGCACACCGCGCCGATCTGCGCGCAGGCGAAGGTGAGCTCCACGCACGCCAGCGTGTTCGCCGTCACGAGCGACACGTGGTGCCCGCGGCGCACGCGCAGCGCGCGCAGGATCCCCGCGAGGCGGTCAACCCTCCCCTTCACCTGCGCATACGTGAGCGCCCTGCCCTTGTGGCGCAGCGCGACCTTGTGCGGGCTGCGCCGCACGGCGTCGGCCAGCATGTCAGGCAGGTACGTCAAAGCCCACCAACGTAGTCGGTCTTGCGCAGCACGCGCGCCTCGTAGAGCTCTGCGATCTCGTCGGCGCCATAGCCCACCTCCGCGAGGATGTCGTCGTTGTCCATGCCCTGCGAGGGGCAGCCGCGCCAGATCTGCGCGGGGTTGTTCTTGAAGCGCGGAACTGACGTTACGCCCTTCACGTGCCTGCCGTCAACCGTGTCCCACTCAACCCAGGTGCCGCGCGCGAGGTAATGCGGGTGGTTCTCCATCATCTCATAGCTCATGACCACCGAGCAGGGGATGTTGATGCCCGCCATGGCCTCGGCGAACTCGGCCGCGGTGTGCTCGGCGCAGTACGCCTCGATGGCGGCGTCGAACACGGGGGCGCCCGGCGTGTCGATGCCCACCGACGGGATGCCCTCGGGGAACAGCTCGCTGCCGTACTCGAGGCCGAAGAACTCGAGCGCGCGCCTTATGGCGGACTGCCCCGCCGTGAACAGGTACACGCCCTCGCCGTCCTTGCACGCGTAGTAGCCGGAGCCGGCGGAGATGCTGTCACGCGGGGCGCCGGCGCCGCGCTCCTCCTGGACGCGCTTCTCGAACCACTTGCCGAACAGGCCCGCCTGGCAGCGCACCGCGGCCTCGTACTGGGCCAGATCGAAGCTCTCCCCCTTGCCCGTGCGCTGCGCGCCGACGTACGCGGCCAGCGCCGACCCGTAGGCGAACAGCCCGGCGTAGTAGTCGGTCACGAACTTCTGGATCATGTAGGGCGGGCCGTCCTTGTAGCCGTTCAGGTACATGAGGCCGGAGAAGGCGTTCACCGTGAAGTCGTACCCGGGCAGGCTCACGTACGCGGGGTCGCCCGTGAGGCCGTAGCCCGACAGATGCCCGATGACCAGCCGGGGGTTGTGCTCCCACAGAAGCTCGTCCGAGTAGCCCCACTTCTCCCACTGGCCGCCGCGCGACGCCTCGATGAAGATGTCGGCGGTCTCGATGACGCGCAGGAACGCCTCGCGGCCCGCGGGGGACACCACGTCGAGCATGAGGTTGCGCATGTTGCGGTGCTCGTTCTGCACGCCCCACCCGTCCTGCGTCCAGCGGTACGGGTCGATGCCCTTGGGCGGCTCGAGCCAGATGACGTCGGCGCCGTTCTCCGCGAACAGCTCGCCCGCGAACGGGCCCGCCGTGGAGACCGCCGCGACCACCACCTTCAATCCCGCGAGGTTGCCGAAGACCGGCATGTCGTCATGTCTTGCCATGGCATCCGCCTTTCTACGCGACGTACGTGTCGAAGAACTCGATGGCGCTGTTCGCGGCGAGCTCGGTGCCCACGCCCGAGCCGCCCGCCTCGGCGCCGACGACGAACAGGCCCTCGAGCGGCGTCTTGACGCGCGGCCGGTCGACGCCCGCCTGCCCCGCCTGCTGGGCGATGCCGATGCCCGCGCCGTCCTCGCCCATGATGCGCGCCGCGTCGGAGGGGAACACCTTCTCGACGAAGAGGGCGTGCTCGCGGAGCCCGGGGAAGCTCTTCTCGGCGAGGTCGATCAGCGCCTCCAAGATCGCAGGGCAGTGCTCCTCCTCGATGCCCGCCGGCACGGCCGTCGTCATCATGACGAGCTGCTTGCCCTCGGGCGCCACCGACGGGTCGAAGCTCGAGGGGACCACGATGAACGAGTTCAGCTCCTCGGGGACCTCGCCCGCCATGAGGCGGTCGTTGTACTCGCGCACGGGGGTGGACGAGAACCCCGAGAGCATCTTGATCTCGGGGCTTATGACGGTGTCGAGCGCGAAGCGCGCGATGATCGACACGAACGATATCTCCAGGCCGCGCACGTCCTCGACGTAGCCCTCGTCGAAGTGCTCGGGGCCCACCAGGCCGTCCACCGTCTCCTTGAGGCCCGCGTTCGAGACGATCATGTCGGCGCGATGCTCCTCGCCGCCGACCACCACGCCGACGGCGCGCCCCTCCTCCACGACGACCTTCTCCACCGGCGCGCCGAAGCGGACCTCGGCGCCGTGCTGCTCGAGGCCCTTCAGGTACGCGCCCAGGATGGACACGCACCCGCCCGAGGGGTAGCCCGAGGCGTGCGCCTCGGACTCCCACTTGAGGCAGCGCGCGAACTCGCCCGCCGACAGGAGGTACTCGGGGATGCAGCAGTAGATGAAGCCGATCTGGCTCACGCACGCGTGGACGAAGGGGTCGGTGGTGTAGGCGTTCAGGAACTCCTCGAGCGTCTGGCCGTCGTAGTCGCTCGTCTCCTCGTCGCTCATGCCCTTCACGTCGGTCACCATCTTGATGACGGCCTCGAAGTCCGCGTCAGGCACGCGCCCCTTGAGGTCCTGCGGGAACTTGAACGTCTCGCCGCCCGTCGACTGGACGGGGCGGACCTTGGTGAACTCGATGCCGTGGTCGACCTCGCAGCGGTCGAGCAGCCCGATGAGCGGGCCCTTCGGCCCGCGCGAGATCAGGTGGACGCCGAAGTCGACCGTGAAGCCGTCGCGCTGCGACGACCCGATGCGCCCGCCCGGCTGCAGGCGCTTCTCGAACAGCGCGACGCGCTTCCCGCTGTGGGCGAGCAGCAGCGCCGACGCCAGCCCTCCCACGCCCGCGCCGATGACGATCGCGTCATAGTGCTTCATGTGATGCTCCGTTCTGCCGCCCTCAGGCGACGCTCACTCGGGGGCCTCCGCCTCGCGCGCCGCTACTTCTTCGCGGGGAGCGCGTAGTAGTTGAACTTCATGAGGGCGACCTGCTCGCCGTCGGCGTCGAGCACGGGGACGTCGAGGAAGTAGTCGCCGCGCCCGCGCTCGCGGGCCAGCGCGATCTTGTCCTGCGCCTCCTGCTCGGTGAGCGCGAGGTCGACGTGGAGGTCCTTCACGCCGGGCTTCACGTACGCGCACTCGACGCTCTTCAGGATGGGCACGAACTCGTCGGTGCCGTACGTGGCCATGAACAGCGTGCCGCCCGCGATCTCGGCCAGCACGAACTCGCTTCCCGCGTACGCGATGCCCACGTGGTTTCGGTGCAGCTGCCCCAGGGGGAGCACGATGCGCACGTGCCGCTCCTCCACGACCTCGGCCCTCAGCTCGGCCCTGTTCACGAACGGCGTCGGGCCGTTCGACACGTTGTCAGCCAGCTCCTGGAAAAAACCTGCGTCCATGATCTTCCCTTCCGCGCTTCGCATGCACCTGCGAAGGCTACCTCTCGAGCTCCGCGACAAGGCGCGGAACCACGTCGTACAAGTCGCCCACGATGCCGAAGTCGGCCTGCTTGAACACGGGCGCGCCCTTGTCCTTGTTTACGGCCACGACGACCTTCGCGCCCGTCGCGCCCACCATGTGCTGCACCTGCCCCGACACGCCCACGGCGATGAACAGGTTCGGCGTGAGCATCGCCCCCGACACGCCGATGTAGCGCTCGCGGGCCATCCACTTCGAGCCCTCGGCGACGGGGCGCGTGCAGCCCACCTCGGCGCCCACGGCGCGCGCGAGCTCGTACGCGAGCGCGAGGTCCTCCTCGGCCGCGAAGCCGCGCCCCACGCTCACGATGTTGCGCGCGGCGCTCAGGTTCACCGCGTCGACCTCGCGCGCGCGGCGCTCGACGAGCCTGATCCCCGACGAGCCCGGCTGCACCGCGAAGGTCTCGACCGCGCACGACGCGCCAGCGTCACCAGCGGCGCCCGGCGCCTCGGCGGCTTCGGCGGCCTTGCTCGCCAGGAGGGCGGCGCACGGCACCGCCACGACGAAGGCGCTTACGCCGCGCTCGACCGTCACCGCGCCGCCGCCGTAGACCATGCGCTCGGCGCGCAGCGCCCCCTCCTCGTCGACGCTGAGGCTCGTCGCGTCGCTCATCACGCAGGCCCCCCGGCGCGCCGCCACGCACGCGCCCAGAAGGCGCATGCGCTTGGTCGGCGCCACGAGGAGCGCGTCCGGCGTGCGCTCGGCCGCCAGCTGCGCCAGCACCTGAGCGCCGTCCTCGACGAGCGCGCCTCCCGCCAGGTGGATGACCGCGCCCGCGCCGCTCCCCCTCACCGCGTCCAGGCCCTGCTCGTCCCCCATCCACACCGCGGTCGCGCATGCTCCCAGGTCACGCGCGACCGCGACCAGGGCCGCGTAGTCAGAGGCGTCCTCAGCCGCAACCCAGACGTTCTCGCATCGCGTCATATCGCATCACCCCTATTTCGCAGCCTTGATGTCGGCAGCGAGGCTGCGCACGGCCTCGTCGACATCGCCTTCGTACATGACCTGCTTGCGCGCGACGCTCTGCGGGGCGAGCATCGACGTCACCTCGACGCACGGCGCGCACGCTGCTCCCAGCTCGTCGACGGTCCACGTGGTGGACGGCTTCTTCCCGGCAGCCAGGATGTCCTTCAGCTGCGGGATGCGCGGGAGGTTGGCGTCGGAGGTGACCGAGATGACGGCGGGCGCGGCCAGCTCGAGGACCTCCACCTCGCCCTCGAGGCTGCGCTCGACCACCACGGCGTCCCCGTCGACGCGCACGGCGCTCACCGCGTTGACGACCGTCACGCCGAGCAGCGCGCCCACGAGCGCGCCGGTCTGCTGCCCGTATGCGTCGGCGGAGCCTTCGCCGAAGAACGCGAGGTCAAACCCGATCTTCTGCAGCGCCGCCGCGAGCACCGCGGCCGTCTGGAGCGCGTCGGCGCGCGCCATGCCCTCGTCGACCACGCAGAACTGCTCCGCCGCGCCGCGCGACAGGGCCGCCTTCCTCAGCTTGCTGTCGGACAGGCGCGCGTCGCCGGCGCTCAGGAGCACCGCGCGTCCCTCGGTGTCGGAGGCGACGCGCACCGCCTCCTCGATGGCGTTGAGGTCGTACTCGCCGAGCACGTAGCTCGCCTTGTCGAAGCGCAGCGTGCGGTCGTCGTTGGCCACGATGTCCTGCGCGTCCGCCACCACCTTGTAGCATGCGACTGTGTTCATGTCAGCCTCCCGCCTAGCGCGCTTCCTTGACGAGCGCGCGGCCCGCGGTGTGCACCATGATCTCGTCGGTGCCCGCCATGATGCGGTAGACGCGCTGGTCGCGCCACAGGCGGGCGATGCGGCAGTCGTTGGTGTAGCCGATGCCGCCCATGATCTGGAGCGCCTCGTCGATCACCTCGAACGCGGCCCTGCTCGTGTAGCGCTTGACCAGCGAGGAGTCGACCATGATGGACTCGCCGCGGTCCTTCTTCCACGCGGCCTTGTACAGCATGTTCTGCATGTTCTCGATCTTGATCCTCATGTCGACGATCTTCTCCTGCACCAGCTGGAACGAGCCGATGGTCTTGCCGAACTGCATGCGCTGGGCCGCGTACCGCGCCGCCTCGTCGTAGGCGCAGCGGGCCATGCCCACGTTGGCGGCGCACAGGGTGAGGCGCTCCACCTCGAAGTTCTTCATGAGCTGGTAGAAGCCCTTGCACTCCTCGCCCACCAGGTCAGTCTCCTCGCACTCGACGTCATCGAGGTACACCTCGTAGGTGCCGCACATGTGGTTGCCGATCTTGTCGAGCTTCTCGATGGTCACGCCGGGGGAGTCCATGGGGAACAGGTACATGCTGAAGTCCTTGTAGGGGTTCTCGTTGACGCCGCTGCGGCACACGCAGAGCATGAAGGGCGCGCGGTCGGCGCTCGTGTTGAAGGTCTTGTGCCCGTTGACGTACACCTTGCCGTCGCGCTTCGTGGCCGTGGTGGACATGGCGGCGCTGTCGGAGCCCGCCTGGGGCTCGGTGAAGCCCAGCGTGAAGGGCTTTCGGCCCTCGAGCGCGTAGGCGAGGACCTTCTCGCGCTGCTCCTCGTTGCCGAACGTCAGGATGTCGTCGACCTCGGTGGAGTAGTTGATCCAGCACAGCGACGGGTAGCCCTGGGCGTGCGCCTCCTCGGCGACCATGACCTGCGTGAGGATGTCGACCGGCGTGCCGCCGAACTCCTCGGGGATGCCGAGCGTGGAGAACCCCGCCTCGACGAGGGCCTCGACGGCCTTGTCGGGGAACTGGTGCGTCTCGTCGCACTCCTTGAAGTAGTCTTCGAAGTTGCCGCGCTCGAACACCGTGCGCAGGCTCTCGAGCAAGAGCTCCTGCTCCTCCGTCTTCCTGAAGTCCATGAAAAGCCCCTTCCGTGAAGACCGCCGCAGCGCGATGCGTCAAGCCCCTCGGCAGTCAGCGAGCGGTCGCGTATAACGCCCGAAGCCATATCCCGGGCATGACCTGTTTGCTATTATAGAAACGGCGCCTGGCATAGGAAAAATACGTATGTTGCAGCCGGGAGCCCCTCAGATGTTCGCCCTGCATGCGCAGGTTGCAGCCCCCGTATTCACCTTATGAATAGTTTTGGCAGGACCAAACGGCTAGAGTAGGAAAGCGGAGAGAGGAGCGCTCGTGGACATCGAGATCTACCGAGAGTTTATGGCGTTGGCGGCTCACAAGAGCTTCGTCTCGGCGGCGCGCGACCTGAACATGTCCCAGCCCTCGCTCAGCCGCCACATGACCTCCCTCTCGAACAACCTCGGATGCAAGCTCTTCTACGAGACGCGCCCCCTGAGCCTCACCGCCGCGGGCGAGGTGGTGCTCCGCTACGCCAGCAAGATCGTCGGCGACGAGGAGAACATGATCGCCGACTTGCGCTCGCTGCCGTCGTCGGGCGGCAGCCGCATCCGCATCATCGACATGCTGCACACCAACGCGCTCTACGTGGGCCTGAACGAGGTGATCGCGCAGACGAAGGAGGCCTTCCCCGACCTGCGCGTCGACTATCCCAACATGGACGCGAGCGGGTTCGACGCGCAGCAGATGGTCCAGCAGGACAAGGTGGACATCGCCTTCGAGACCATCCTCTCCGACGACCCGCTCGCCACGCCCTGCGTGCCGGACGACCTGCGCGCCATCTGGATCCCCGAGTTCCACGGCGAGCTCGTGATGGGCATCTCGCAGGGCTCCCCCCTCGCGACGCGCACGTGCCTCGAGCTCAAGGACCTCGCCTCGTCGCGCTTCATCCTGCAGGCCAACCGCTACAGCGAGCGCTTCCGCAAGGACTTCGTGGCGATGTGCGCCGAGGTGGGCTTCTACCCCAACATATCGCTCGTGCCGGTGGAGAACCCGCTCATGTTCTACGGCACCGAGCCGGCCGACGGCATCCACCTGCTCTCGCGCGTCAACAAGAAGTACAAGCCGCTCATCGCCAACCTGCTCAAGCAGTACGTGGTCATCAGGCCGCTGTGCGACAAGAAGCGCTACGTGGACTCGTTCGCCCTCGTCAAGCGCGACACCGACAAGCCCGCGCTCGCCTGGCTGGCCAACCTCCTCGAGCAGCACGCCGAGGCGCTCCACGACGAGGTGCTCGCAGGCGACTGACCGATCCCGCCCGCCCCTCATCACATCCTTTCGATTATTCGGATTCTGCATAGCACCTGCACGCTTTTCCGCAGATTCCCCCTTGACATACGTATTTGTCGCATACTCGCCCAGGCCCGTAGAATGGCGCCGTGAAGGGGGCAATTCGCAGGGGATCAGTCGAGTTTGCCGTCTTGGAAAAGGCTTTCGAAGAAGGGGGAAGTATGGAAAGCACTAACGTATCGCTCGTCAAGAGGCTCATCGGCATAGGCATCGCCTTAGCCTGCATCTCAGTCTCCTACCTCATACCCGGGACCGAGGCCCTCGGGCATGAGGGCATCGTCACGCTCGGCCTCCTGCTGGCCCTCGTGGCCCTCTGGGTGACCTCGGCCATTCCGCTGGGCGCCACCGCCGTGCTCATCGCCGTGCTCATGTTCCTGCTCGGCGCCGTCGACAACCTGGGGAAGGCCATCATGGGCTTCGCAAGCCCTGCGCTCTTCTTCATCATCGCCGTGTTCGCGCTGCCCGTCATCATGCTGAAGACCAAGTGGGGCATCCGGCTCATCAACGCGCTTCTGAAGTGGACCGGCTCGAACTCCCGCAAGCTGGTCTTGGGCTTCATGATCGCCACCACGCTGGTGTCCACCGTCATGTCCGACGTTCCCACCACCGTGCTGTTCCTGGGCTTCGCGCTCACCATCCTGAAGGCGGCGAACGCCAAGCCCGGCAAGTCGAACCTCGGCAAGTGCCTCATGATCGGCATCCCCATCGCGGCCGTCACGGGCGGCGTCGCCACGCCGGCCGGCAGCTCCTTCAACGTCGTCGCCATGAACATCCTCCAGCAGGTGACGGGGACCTCCATCACGTTCCTCGACTGGCTCATCGTGGGCCTGCCCATCGCCATCATCATGACGCCCATCACCTGGTTCTTCATCACCCAGCTCATCAAGCCCGAGCCCATCGACGACTCCTGCCTCCAGGACATCCGCGACGAGGCCGCCGAGGCCAAGACCGTGTCTCCCTATGAGATCAAGGCCCTCACCATCATCCTCATGCTGGTCGTCCTCTGGATCGTGGGCAACTGGGTGCCCGTGTTCAACGCCACCGTCGTCGCCGTCCTCGGCCTGGTCGTCATGTTCCTCCCGGGCATGAACCTGCTGACGTGGAAGGAATTCCAGGATGCCGTGCCGTGGGGCATCGTGCTCATGTGCGGCACCATCATGTCCATCGGCGACGTGGTCACCGCCACCGGCGGCGCCAAGTTCCTGGCTGACGCCTTCATGGCGAGCGGCGTCCTGAGCCTCGGCTTCCTCGCCACCATGGCCATCCTCCTGGCGTTCGCCTACATCCTGCACACCGTCTGCCCCGTGGGCGTTGCCATCCTCGGCATCTTCCTGCCCATCTTCATCCAGATCTGCGCAGGCTTCGGCGTCTCGGCCGCCGTGCCCACCATCTCGCTCGCCATCGTGGTCGCCGGCAACTACCTGATGCCCGTCAACCCGACCGTCATGCTGACCTACGGCGAGGGCTACTACTCCTTCGGCGACATGTTCAAGACCGGCCTCGTCCCGGCCATCGCGCTGATCGCCGTCATGACGCTGTGGGTGCCCTTCATCGTGGGAATCCTCGGCGTCTAGCGAGACAGGCGCAGCGAAGCGCCTTCGAGCTGGAGGGGGGCCGGCCCGAAGGGAGAGGGGGCCGCGGCGGAAGACGATTCCGCTGCGGCCCCCTTCTGTTGTTGGGAGCGCAAGGTCGCGGGAGGGCTGGGCGCGCGGGGGTGCCTCGCGGCTGGCGGCGGGAGGGCGCGGCGGGCGCCTCCCCTCACGCGAAGGGCAGCGCGTCGGCGCCGTCCCGCGACAGGAAGTCGGCCTTCGTGAAGCGGCGCGTGGCGCTCTTCACGAAGTCGGCGAACGCCACCACGAGCTCCGTCTCCTTCGACTTCTTCCACACCGGCCCCGCGACCAGGTCGAGCCCGTCGCCCTCGATGCGCGCGAACGCGAGGTTGTTCCCGCCGTACACGCTCAGGTGGTCGGGCGTGATCGCCACCTGGTTCGAGGCGACGAGCGTCGCCATGAGCGCCGCGGCGTCGGATATCGCGTCGTTCACGCGCACGTCGACGCCCGCCTTCCGCAGCTTCACGCTCAGCTGGGCGAGCGTGTTGTGGGCGCTGCTGAAGCGCGGCATCACCACCACCTCGCCCCGCAAATCGTCGATGGTCACGCTCGCGCGCTGCGCGAGCCGGTGCGTCTTCGGCGCGGCGAGCTTGTAGCTGTCGGCGTAGAGGCGCCGGCACGCGTACTTCCCGCCGAGCACCCCCTCCGAGAACAGCGTGAAGGCGACGTCGACGTTGTTGTCGGCGAGCTCCCTCGTCAGCTCGCCGATCTCGAGCGTGCGGAAGCTGAAGCTCACGTCGGGGCGGACGTCGCGGAACATCCGGCACGCCACGGGGAGGAACGACCCGTACGAGCCCAGGAGGAAGCCGACGCGCATGACCGAGGAGGCGCTGTCGCAGAAGAGCCCGATGCGGCTTATGGCCGTCTCGTAGTCGGCGATGATCTTGCCGGCGTCCTCGCAGAACAGCGCGCCCACCTCCGTCAGGCGCACCGAGTGGCTGTCGCGCACGAGCAGGCGCACGCCGAGCTCCTTCTCCAAGTTGGATATGTGGCTGCTCAGCGCCGACTGCGCCATGTACAGGCTGCGCGCCGTCTCGGTGAAGCTCAGGTTGGATGCAAGCAGGAGGAACTCGTAGAGCGTTTCGATGCGCATGTCGGGCCTCCTCGGAAGGGCCTCCTCGAAAGGGTCTCTCCCGCCATTATAGCCTCCGCGCATGAGGCGAGGCAGGGGGCGAGGCGGGAGGCGTAAAAGGAGCGAAAAAGAAGGGCGCCCGCGCGGCCGAAAGTGAACCGCCTCCCATTTCTTGGACATGAGAAATGGGAGGCTTTTCTATGTCTGGAAGACCTTTGTACGATATCGCCGTCAGGAGACGAGCGGTTGAACTCTACGAGGAGGGTTGGGGCCGCGACGTGATCTCGCGCCTGCTCGACGTTCCCGAGGGAACCGTGAGAAAATGGCTGGACACCTACAGGTCCGTCGGCATGGGAGCTCTGGCCGCTATGGGAGCAAAGAAGACGGCATATTCGTTCGAGACCAAGGTGGCCGCCGCGAGGGCGGTCGCGGACGAGGGCGCGACCGTGCCCGAGGCCATGGCCAGGTTCGGGATCGCCTCGACCAGCCCCCTGCGGAAGTGGGTGCGGGCCTATCGGGAAGGCGGGCCGGAGGCCCTGAGGCCCAAGCCCAAGGGAAGGCCGAGGGGCGCAGGCGCGGCCCCCGGGAAGATGACGCGCGAGCAGGAGCTCGAGCGGAAGGTCCGGAAGCTCGAGGCCGAGAACGCCTACCTAAAAAAATCGATCGCCCTGAAGGCGGAGAAGCGCTCTCGAACCGCGAGAAGGCAGCGGTCGTGAGCGAGCTTTCAGGGCTGTACCCCCTTTCCGACCTGCTGGGAGCGGCTCGGCTGCCCAGATCCAGCTACTACTACGCCTTGGCGCACCCCAAAGCGCCCACGCGCCCCGAGCTCTGGGAGGCCGTCGCCGACATCTTCTCGCGAACCGCCAACGGATGCGGCCATCGCCAGATAGCCATGTGCCTGCGCGCCGAGCAGGGGGCGACCATCGCCGACAAGACGGTGCTGAAGATCATGCATGAGATGGGAATAAGCTGCGGAATCCGCCGCGAGACCGACTACCACAGATACAACTCGTATAAAGGAAGGGTCGGAAAGACCTTCGAGAACGTCATCGGACGCGACTTCGGGGCCGATGGCCCTTGGGAGAAGATGGGCACCGACGTCACCGAGTTCAAGCAGCCCTGGGGAAAGGCCTACTTCGCCCCAGTCTACGACTTCGCCAGCAAGGAGATCGTCGCCTGGTCCACGTCATTGCATCCGAACATGGCCCAGCAGCACGAGCTGCTCGACCAGCTCCTGGCGAAGATGCCCGAGGGATCGGCTCCCATCCTGCACTCCGACATGGGCTGGCAGTACCAGCAGCCCGGTTGGTGCGGGCGGCTGGAGAAGGCCGGAATGATCCAGAGCATGTCGCGCAAGGGAAACTGCATCGACAACGGGGCGACGGAGCAGGTGTTCGGTCACATGAAAGACGAGTTCTTCAAAGGCCGGACATGGGCCAGCTTCGAAGGCTTCAAGCACGACCTCGACGCATACGTCGTTCATTGGAACACGAGGAGGAGACAGGTTAAACTGAAGGGACTGACCCCGGAGGAGTTCCGGAATCAGTCCCTTGCAGCTTAGTCCTTATTGGCCCGTCCAAGAACTGGGATGCAGTTCAAAGCCCCGCGGGCGCCCTCTGCGGCGCGTGGCGCGTCCGCTAGGAGAACATCACGACCTTCTGCTTCTTCATGAGCTCGGTGAACTCCTCCTGCGCGCCGATGTGCAGGCACCCCGCCTGGCAGTGCTGCACGCAGGTGGGCAGCTTGCCGGCGGCCTGGCGCTCGGCGCAGCGGTCGCAGCGGTCCGTGGGGATCGGCAGGAACTCGTACTGCCAGCGCGTCTCGGACAGCTGGTCGGGGCCGATCTGGGTGAGCTTGATGCCGAACTTGTCAGGGCTGAGCCCGTGCTCCTGCTGGCAGGCGATCTCGCAAGAATGGCAGCCCGAGCAGAACTCGTAGTCGACGACGATCACTTGTCTCATGGTAACCCTCCCCTTCTATTCCTCTACCTTGCTGATGGCGCACAGCTGGGACTTGTACGAGGCGCCGAGGCCCACCTTGCCCGGGCGCATGGGAACCAGCTTGTTGATGTTGGACTCCATGACGCCGAAGAGCGTCCCGTCCTCGGGGTCGCGCTCGGGGAACCACCACGCGTGGTCGGCCGAGACCGTGTCCTTGCGGATGCGCACCGTGAGCTTCGCCTTCTGCCGACACGAGCCGAAGTTGTTCTCGACCTTCACCCAGTCGCCCTCGGCGATGCCGTGGCGCGCGGCCGTCTCGGGGTGGATGAGGATGGTGGGGTCGGGGTGAATGCTGCGCATGGAGGCCGACTGGCGGTGCTCCGAGTGGAAGAAGCCCCAGATGCGCGCGCCCGTGGTGAGCACGAGCGGGTACTTCTCGGCCAGGTCGGGGCGCGAGACGGGGCTCTCGGGCGGCTCCTCGTACGTCGCCAGCGGCGAGAGGCCGAAGTGCAGCATCTCGGGGCAGTAGAAGTTGTAGCGCCCCGTCGACGTGGCGAAGCCCACCTCGCCCTTGCGGCGCAGCAGGCCCTTCTCGTACTTGCGGTACTCGAACTCGGGATAGGCCCAGGTGCGTTCGCGCAGCGACTCGTAGGTGAAGCCCGTGTTGCGCAGCAGGTAGTCGTAGAACCCCTGCTCGTCGTCCCACTGCTTGTACTCGTCGGAGGTGAAGCGGCTTCCCACCTCGTAGATGATGCGCTGGTCGGATCGGCACTCGCCGAGGGGCTCCACCGCCTGGGCGATCGCGCCGAGGGCGTAGGGCTGATGCCCCGTGATGCCGAGGCGCTCCGCGAAGCACGCGGCCGGCAAGAGCACGTCGGCGCACGCGAGCGCCGTCGGCGTGAGGAACAGGTCGACCACCACGTTGAAGTCGGTGCCCTGGAGCGCGGGAAGGATGCGCTGGGGCTGCGCGCCCATGCAGGCGATGGCGTTGTTCTGCATCATGAACATCGCCTTGATGGGATAGGGCTCGCCGGTCTCGAGGGCCTCGAGCAGCATGTCGGGGCTGATGGCGTCCATGGCCTTCAGCGCCGGGTACTTGCCGTTCATCGTCTTGTCCGCGGCGGCGACAGGGGCCGAGCACGCGCGCCACACCTTCTCGCTGGGCATCCACGTCACGCTCATGTCGAACGTCGGGCGCGCGGCCACCATGGTGCCGGGCTTCTCGAAGTTGCCCGTGAGCGCCATGAGGTCGAAGCACGCCATGCCCGTGATGAAGCCCTCGGAGGTATGGTCCATGGCCACGCCCCACTGCAGGCACGCCGACTTCGCGCTGCCGATGCAGCGGGCCGCCTTGACCACGAGCTCCTCGGGCACGCCGCAGGTCTCGGCGGCGAACGCGGCCGTGTAGGGCCTCACGTGCTCCTTGAACTCGTTGAAGCCGTAGCACCACAGGTCGACGAACTCCTTGTCCTCGAGGCCCTCCTCGATGATGACGTTGCACAGCGCGAGCGCGAGCGCCGCGTCGGTGCCGGGGCGGAGCTGCAGGAACACCTCGGCCTTGCCCGCCACCCAGGTGAGCACGGGGTCCATCACGATGAGCTTGCTGCCGCGCTTCATGCTCTCGACCACCCAGTGGCCCAGCGTGCCGTCCGAGTTGGCCACCACCGGGTTGTTGCCCCAGATGAGGATGTACTCGGGCGCCTCCCAGCGCGGGTCGTCGTAGCGGTCGGGGAAGAACTGCGAGTAGTCGCACACGAACAGCCCGCCCGCCTTGAGGGCCGTGCTGAAGATGCGCGGGGCGTAGCACGCCTGGCCCGACAGGAAGCCGGTGCCGTAGTTTGGCGTGCCGAGGTACTGGGCCATGAGCGGGCCGTAGCCGTTGATGTCGCGGCCCGTGCCCTGCGTCACCCAGATGGACTCGGGGCCGTACGTCTCCGCGACCTTCTTCATCTCCCGCTCGATGATGTCGTAGGCTTCCTCCCAGCTGATACGCTCGAAGGTGTTCTTGCCGCGGTCCTCGCGGGCGCGCTTCAGGGGATGGCGCAGGCGGTCCTCATGGTAGAGCATCTCCTTGAACGCCAGGCAGCGCGGGCACAGGCGCCCCTGGTTGTACGGGTTCTCCGGGTCGCCCTCGATCTTCTCGAGCACGCCGTCTCTCACGTACATGAGGATGCCGCAGTTGTCGTGGCATCCCGGGCCGGAGCGCGCGTTGGAGCGGATGACGGTGCAGCCGTCTTCCTCCCACGTCCACTTCCTGCCCGCCGGGTCATCCTGCGTCTTGGGATAAGGAGCGCCAGCCCCTTCGGCCCTCTGCGCCTCAAGCTGCGCGCGATCTTGCCTCTCGTCCATGGAAACCCCTCTCGCTCTTAGGGCGAACACTGTGACCTGATTATAGAATCCGCAGATCAGAGCGTGCATTTTGATTATCAGATCGGCTATCGCGCAATCCGATAGCCGATCGGGGCAAGGGGTCGGGGCGAAGGGAAGGCAGAGCCGCCGAAGCGGCCCGAGAGAAGGGCGTGGCCCCAGGGCAGCGCCAAGCTGCCCCGGGGCCACGCCGAGACCATGCCGGGCTTGGGGCCGGGTTTGGGGCTGGGCTAGAACTCCAGGCCCTCGAGGCGCTCGAACACCTCGTCCTTGCGCGTGAGGAAGTCCCACGGGTCGAAGATCTCGTCGAGCTTCTCCGGCGGAAGCGCGGACGCGGCCTCCTCGTCGGCCTCGAGGCGCTCGCGGTACGTGGGCCCGTCAACCGCGTTCTGGATGTCCTCCCACACCTTCATGGCGTTGCGCTGCACGATGACGTAGGCGTCCTCGCGGCTGATCCCCGTGTCCACCAGCGCGAGCAGCACCTTCGAGCTGAAGATGAGGCCGCGCGTGCGCCACAGGTTCTGCTCCATCTTGGCCGGGTAGGTCTGCAGGCCGTCGAGCATCCACTGCATCTTGCCGAACATGTAGTCGAGCGCCGTGAAGCTGTCGGCCAGAGCCACGCGCTCGGCGCCCGAGTGCGAGATGTCGCGCTCGAACCACAGCGCCACGTTGTCGAGCGCCACCTGCGCGTTCGACTTCACCACGCGCGACAGGCCGCACACGCGCTCGGCCGTGATGGGGTTGCGCTTGTGGGGCATGGCGGACGAGCCCTTCTGGCCCTTCGTGAACGGCTCCTCGGCCTCGATCACGTCGGACTGCTGCAGCAGGCGCACCTGCATGGCGATGGACTCCAGCGTGGAGGCGCACACGGCGAGCGCCGTCATGACCTGCGCGTGGCGGTCGCGCGCGAGCACCTGGGTGGACAGCGGGTCGGGAGAGAGGCCCATCTTCTCGCACACGTAGCGCTCCACGAACGGGTCGATGCTCGAGTACGTGCCCACCGCGCCCGAGATCGCGCCCGTGGCGGCCACCTCGCGCGCCTGCTCCATGCGCACCTGCGCGCGGTGCAGCGCCCACGCCCAGCTGCCGAACTTCATGCCGAAGGTCATGGGCTCGGCGTGGATGCCGTGCGTGCGGCCCACGCAGAGCGTCTCCTTGAACTCGAACGCGCGGCGCTTGCACGTCTCGCCCAGCTTCCTGATGTCGGCCAGGATGATGTCGATGGCCTGCGTGATCTGGTAGCTGAGCGCCGTGTCGCCCAGATCCGACGAGGTCATGCCGTAGTGCACCCAGCGGCTCGGCGGCTCGGCGCCCTCGGGCACCTCGGCGTCGATGTACTTCGCCATGCACGTGGTGAAGGCGATGACGTCGTGGTTCGTGACCTTCTCGATCTCGTCGATCTCGGCCACCGTGAAGTCGGCATGCGCGCGGATCCACGCGGCCTCCTCCTTCGTGATGCCCGAAACCCCCAGCTCGGCCTGCGCCTCGCAGGCCAGGACCTCGATCTCCTTCCAGATGGCGAACTTGTTCTCAAGCTCCCAGATGCGGCCCATCTCCGGGCGCGTGTAACGATTGATCATGCCGAGCCTTCCTCTCGTTTCCTGCAGGTTAGAGCATAGCAGATCGCAGCGCGCTCGCGCTGCCGAGAACGGCGTGCGCCGCGGACGGGAACGGGATGCCGCCGCCTGCGGGCGGGAACGGCTCGCGCCGCCTGCGAACAAAGGATGCGGGGGTGCGCCACTTGCGGGTAAGGGCGGGCGGGCGCTACCTGCGGGCGAGGGCGGGATGCCGCCGCCTGCGGGCGGCGCGGAGGGCTAAAGCCCCCTGAACACGTCGCGCACCTCGTCGATGACGTCTTTGTTGGCGACCACGATCACCTTGTCGCCGGGATAGGCCGTGATGTTGTCGCTGGCCACCACCACGTCGTCCTTGGTGGTCACGGCCACGATGAGCGCGTTGTCGGGCAGCGGGATGTCGTCGATCTCGATGCCGTCTTCGTTGGAGTGGTGCCGCATGCGCGGGACCACCAGCTCGGCGAGCCCCACGTCGCCGTGCGTCAGCGACGACACGATTGACACCGAGCCCAGGAGCGCCTCCTCCTCGATGAGGTTCGCGATCAGCGTGGTCGACGACACGCACTCGATGCCCACCTTGCGGAAGATGCGCAGGTTCTTCGGGCTGTTCACGCGGGCGATCACGCGCGACACGTGGAACACGCGCTGGGCGATCTCGCACGCCACCAGGTTGTTGTCGTCCTGGCCGGTGGTGGCCACGAACACGTCGGCGCGGCGGATGCCCGCGTCCTCCTGGAAGCGCGAGTCGCACCCGTCGCCGTGGATGACCAGGTAGTCGCCCTCGAGCATGACCGACAGCGCGTCAGCCGCCTGCAGGTTCTCCTCGATGACGGCCACCTCGTTGCCGCTTGCCAGCAGGACCGAGGCCAGATACGACCCCACCTTGCCGCCGCCTGCGATGACGATGAACATCAGCTCCCCCTAACCTTGGATGTAGCGCGAGAAGGAGGGGATCAGGTCGTGGCGCACGCAGGCGAGCACGGTGTCGCCGTTGTAGAGCACCGAGTCGCTCGTGGGGATGGACGAGGCCGAGCCGTCGCCGCGCTCGAAGGCCA
The DNA here is from genome assembly GCF_011038995.1 of Adlercreutzia sp. ZJ242. Classification (NCBI taxonomy): domain Bacteria; kingdom Bacillati; phylum Actinomycetota; class Coriobacteriia; order Eggerthellales; family Eggerthellaceae; genus Adlercreutzia; species Adlercreutzia sp. ZJ242. Next base: position 4,839 of record NZ_JAAKEE010000030.1, on the reverse strand, counting down.
CGATGCGCACCTCGTGGTCACGCTCGAGCTCGGACACGCGGATGGTCCTCTTGTTCTCGCGGCTCGACAAGTCGAGCGAGAACTGGAGCACCTCGCACTCGCCGAACGAGTCCACGTGCGCGCCGTGGCCCGCCACCACCTTCGAGAACACGTCCTCGGCCACGAGCGACGTGCCGCACACGTAGTCGATGCCGAGCTGCATGTAGGCGCGCTCGTGGTCGGGGTTGTACAGACGGGCGATCACGTGGGGGACGTCGAACAGGCGGCTGGCCACCTCGGCGCACATGAGGTTCGCGTTGTCATACTGCGTGACGGCCGCGAGCACGTCGCACTCCTCCACGCCCGCGCGTATGAGCACGTCCTCGTCGAAGCCGACGCCCTGCACGGTGGAGCCGTTGAAGTTGCGGCCGAGGTTCGCGAACGAGTCGGCGTTGCGGTCGATGCAGCACACGTTGCTGCCGTTGTCGGAAAGCATGTTTGCCAGCTGGGAGCCTACGCGGCCGCATCCAACTACGATGACGTTGCTCATGGGTTAGATCTTAGCCATCTCGTTGACGGTCTTGGCGTACCAGTCCAGATACGTGGGCGGGCAGTACTTCTTGGCGTTCGCCACGCTGATGCTGTAGCCGTAGCCGCTCGCCAGCCCCGCGACATGCGCGTTGATGGCCTCTTCCCAGCTCGACCAGCTCTCGGCCATCCAGCCCCACGCGTTGTAGGCGCGGAAGCAGTGGCGGCCCTTGGTGCTCTCGGTGTTCGAGATGGCCGGCGACCAGCGCGGGTCGACGCCGTTCTCCCAGGCGGCCTCGGCGAACACGCTGCCGTAGCCCGCCAGCGGCGAGCCGTGCAGGTACGCGTCGATGCGGACGGTCCACTCGGCCACGAAGGCGGCCTTGCCGCAGGTGAAGTCGACGTCGGGAAGAACGGGCGCCTCGATGGCAGCGGCGGCGGCCTTCGCGGCGGCGGCGACGGCGATGTGGCGCTGCTCCTCGGCGCGGGCGGCCTCCTCGGCGGCGATGCGGGCGGCCTCCTCCTCGGCGGCGATCTCCTGGAAGCCCTTCGACACGTCGCGCTTGGCGGCGCTCTCCAGGACGAGGCCCTCGGACACGTCGCCGTATGCGGCGGACCCCGAGGTGAACGTGGTAGAGGAAACGCCGCCCGAAGCAGGCGCGGGGGCGGCGGAGGTGGTGGGGCTTGCGTAAGCGGAAGGCGTGGCGGAAGCGGCGGCGGAGAGCCCGAACTCGGCGACCTCGGTGCGGGAGGAGCTCCCCGCCGAGGCGACGCCGAACGTCACGCAGCTGACGGCGATCACCGAGGCGCAGGCGACGGCCGCGAAGCGCGCAGCGAGTCCCCTGTTCGTCGCGGTATGTCGTCTCGTCGCCAAACCCAGCCTTTCCAACGCGCACTCAGACGAGCCGCCTTGGCGGTGACAGCATGCTGGGTTGTGGGTGAATTTGCTGCCGAACGGCTCGATATGCGATTTTTGCTTCGGCCATTTTACCGTAGCGAGCGCCCCGAAGGCAAAAAACCGCCGCCCGCCCTCCACGTTTTGTTCGCTTGACAAACGTCAGGCCAACCAAAACCGCAGGTGAGAGCTACTGTGCATGCCTTATGTTCGCTTTTTCCTCCACAACTGGCTCTCCACAAACGCGCTCGACGCGCACCCAGGATATGCGCGACCGGCGCATCTTCTCGATCTTGAACAAGTAGCCCTCCACGTCGATCACGTCGCCGGCCTGGGGGACGGAGTCGAGCACGCCCATGAGCCAGCCCGCGAGCGTCTCGTAGTCGCACGACTTGGCCACCGGCCAGCCCAGCTCGAGCGCCCGCTCCACGGGGAGGCGCCCGTCGGCGCGCCACGCCTGCGGGCCGATCTTCGCCACCAGCTTGTGACCGCGGTCGCGGTCCGTCTCGTCGTTGATCTCGCCGACGATCTCCTCAACGATGTCCTCGACGGTGACGAGGCCGGCCGTCCCGCCGTACTCGTCGACCACGATGGCTATCTGCTGGCCGGCGTCCTGCATCTCGCCGAGCAGCGGGATGACGTCCTTCGTCTCGGGGACGAACAAAGGGTCGTACATGAACCGGGTGACCGGCTCGTCGATGCGGCCGTCCATCAAGGGCCCGATCAGGTCCTTGAAGTGCACGATGCCCTCGATGCCGTCGATGTCGTCGTGGTACACCGGCAGGCGCGAGAACCCCGTGCCGCGCATGCGCTCGAGCGCGGCGCGCCCCGTCTCGACGTCCTCCACCAGGATCATGTCGACGCGCGGCTTCATGATCTCGCGCACGGACGTGTCGCTCAGGTCCAGGATGTCGTGGATCATGCGCTTCTCGGCGGCCTCGAGCTCCTCGGCGTCGGCCACCATGTCCTTGATCTCATCTTCCGACGCCGACTCGCGACGCCCCATGCCGAAGATGCCGAAGATCCCCGACCGCTCCCTCTTCTCCCTGCCTTCTCTGTCAGATGCCTTGTCCATGTTCGTTTCTTCTTCTTGCCTTACCTTGCTTGACTCGCTTGCTTCTCGCCTTCTACGCCTCACGTGCCCCACGCGCTTGCGGCCTGTCGCCCCTGCGCGCCTCATGCGCTTGCGCGCGCTTCCTTCGCGCTGGATCTCGCTCCAATGTCTACGTCACGCTCTTCCCCTTCGCGCCCGACCACCAGCCTCGCTAGATGACGAACAGGATCACGGAAAGGAACTGCAGGACGCTTCCCGCCAGCACGAACACGTGGAACACCGAGTGCATGTAGGGCACCTTCTTCAGGAGGTAGAACGCCGCGCCCACGGTGTAGCTGACGCCGCCCGCGGCGAGGAGCCAGAAGCCCGGCGCGGGCAGAAGCTCGAACAGCTGCGGGAGGAACGCCACCACGCACCAGCCCATGAGCACGTAGATGACCGCCGACACCCAGCGCGGGCGGAACGTCCAGAACGCCTCGCACGCGACGCCTATGAGCGCCGCGGCCCACACGAACGCCGCCAGCCAGATGCCGCCGGCGTCGCCGAGCGTGATGAGGCAGTACGGGGTGTAGGAGCCCGCGATGAGCAGGTAGATGCAGCTGTGGTCGAGCACCTTGAACACGCGCTTGGCGCCGTCGTGGGCGATGGCGTGGTACAGCGTCGACATGAGGTACTCCACCAGAAGCGAGATGCCGTAGACGAGCGCCGCGAACAGGTGGATGCCCGCGCCCGAGCCCACCGCCTTCACGATGAGCAGCACGAGCGCCGCGATGGCGAGCGCCGCGCCGATGCCGTGCGTGATGGAGTTGGCGACCTCCTCGCCGAGCGTGTACTCGCGCACGACGCGCTTCTTGCCGTGCCGGGAGACCGCCGACATGCCGGACGCGGCAGAGGCGGCGCCGGGGGCTCCGGGGGCTCCGGGGGCGGCGCCAAAGGCTTCGGAGGCGGCGCCTTCGCCCGCGGGGCGGACGATCAGGGGCGCGGCGCCCGAGAGGCCGAACGAGCGGCCCCGGCGGCCCTTCTCCGAGGGCCTGCCTGCCGGTGCTTCATGTTGTGATGAGCGGCTTTTGTCCATAGGCTCACTGTAGCACATTTCCGCGCGGCTTCACCCAGCCAAGCCACGTGCAAGCGTCTTGTTCGCTCACGTCGATGAGGCGCATGGTGGTGCCGCCGACGCCCGCGGCGGTGCGCACGGCCAGGGTGGCGGTGCGCGCCCGGCGCTGGAAGGGGTTCGTGCGCGTATAGCCATACTGGATCTTCTGGCGCGGGAAGCTCATCGTCTCGCGCGAGAAGCCGCCGATGCTCATCTGCATGAAGCGCTCGTTGTAGGCGAAGCTCGACTCGCGGAACCACAGCACGCTGCCCACCGCGTCGAGCACGAGCAGGATGGCGGCGAGCACGTAGAACGCGGCGGCGCCCGCGTTGAGGTAGCCGAGCGCGACCTGGCCGCCCACGAGGTCCAGCTCGAAGGCGCTCGCCACGCCCGCCGGGCCCGCGACGACGTTCAGGAGCAGCTGGAGCACCGCCACGCACACCGCCAGCCAGAAGCCCGCGCCTTGGAGCACGCAGCGGCGGATGACCGCGCGGCGCAGCGCCACGGGGGCCACCGGGACCGCGTCCGTGGGCAGGTCGGCGTACTCGGGGATGATGCCCGCGAGGATCTCGGGCACGCGGGAGACCTTCACGAAGGGATGGATGACCAGGCCGCGCGCGTTGAGCGCGCTCTTCTGGGAGGCGTCCTCGCCCTCGGCGGCCGCGTCGATCTTGCCGAGCGAGACCTCGCAGTAGCCCAGGATGCGGCGGATGAAGGTCTGCTTGACCACCACCGCCTGCACGCGGTCGATGTCGACGCCCTGGAACACGTGCTGCAGAAGGCCGCGCTCCACCTCGATGCGGTTGTCGCGCCGGCGCGCGCGGAAGCCGCCGTAGCTGATGCACGAGCCCACGCCCGACAGCAGCCACAGCACGAGGATGCCCACGAGGAAGGCGGCCACGCCCGCGGCCACGGCGCCGCCGACCACGTCGGCGGCCGCCTGGGCAGCGGCCTGGGTGGCGAGGCCCTCGACGAACGAGCTGCTCGTGCGCGGGAAGAGGCTGAAGAGCACGTCGACGAGCTGACCTGCGATGCCGAGCACGCCGATGACGATGATGACGAACGCCGTGTTGTTGGACAAGCCCGTGAGCAGGAGCTCCTTGTTGGTGAGGCCGTACTCGTAGGTGACGCGCCCCGTGTCGAGCTCCGCGCCCGCGAACAGGCCGCCGACGTCCTGCCAGACGGCCGCGCCCGCGTCGAGCACGTTGCCGGAGGCGGGGGCGACGCGGGCCGGCGCCGCGCCGGGAACGGGGACCGCGGGGGTCGCGGCGGCGGCTGGCGGCACGGCAC